>CAYMKJ010000160.1:0-12457 GCA_964391025.1 uncultured Chromatiaceae bacterium | reverse complement strand
GTCGCGAGCTGATCAAGCTATTGCAAGCAGATGGCTGGCAACTTCAGCGAACGCGAGGCAGCCACCACCAATACGTGCATCCGACGATAGCCGGGCAAGGTAACCGTGCCACATCCAAAGAAGGATCTGGGCAAAGGCTTTGTGAGGGCGATTCGAAAACAGGCTGGTCTGAAGTGAGGTTCTAAGATATGCGCTATCCCATTGCCATTGAAACGGGCGATACCAAACATGCGTATGGGGTCGTTGTACCTGACTTGCCGGGCTGCTTTTCGGCAGGGGATACGCTGGACGAAGCGCTGACCAACGCACGAGAGGCCATTTTGCTTCATCTGGAGGGCTTACTGGATGATGGCAAGTCCTTCCCGAAGCCGGCCGCTAGCGAACAATTGCGGAACAAACGCAGCTATCGCGGCTGGACCTGGGCAATTGTCGATATCGATATCAGCGAGCTTGGAGATAAAGCCGCTCGGATCAACATTACTTAGTCAGATTTGCGTTGTTCCGCACGCAGCCGCGACCAGGATCAGGTCGTTCCGGCAACGGACGTGAAGTATAAAGCTTGTCTGGCTCTTCGGCTTCGCCCTCAGGCCGGCAGGGCATCAGCAGTTGGAGTCGAGCGGGCAATCATTACTCGCTCGAATCCGTGTAATCCGGGCAGATTCGACGCTCGACTGTTCGACCATTCCTCCTCATGCTTGAGCCTTTACTTATAAAGGCTTATATTTCTCCGTGAATGGCATCGAGTGGACCATCAAAGCCGCACGACAGCTGCTCAAGCTTGAGAAGGCAACACAACTCCGGATTCGGGATGGCGTCGAAGGCCTGCGAACGTTTACGGCAACGGCCAACATCAAGCGGCTGGTAGACCACCGATACGCCTACCGATTGCGGGTCGCCAACTACCGGGTATTTTTTGAGTTCGATGGCGATATACAGGTAGTAACGATTGAAGAAATACGGAAACGCGATGAGCACACGTACTGAGGTTCAGACGATCCGCGATCAGAATGGGACGGCTGTTTATGCCGTGGTGCCTTTCGCCAAGTATCAGGCACTGGTGGCACAAGCCCGGACCAGCGGGATACGCAAGCAGGTGAGGGTTCCCCACGAGGTCGTCAGCCTGATGGTGGACGGCGCCTCCGCGGCGCGGGCCTGGCGCGAACATCTGGGACTCACCCAGATCCAGGTCGCAAGCCGGATGAAGATTTCGCAGGCCGCACTCGCCCAGATGGAAAAGTCGCTGCGACCTCGTAAAGCCACTAGGGCCAAACTCGCTGCCGCGCTCCGGATACGCGTCGAGCAACTGCTGGTGACTTAGCGTGGGCGCACAGCGGCAGCGTGACGCGCGCTCAGTTGCGCTGCTTGCCGCGGACCTGGATACGCTCGCGCCGCTTCACCTGCCGGGGCGTGAGCTTGTTGCGCCGGCCGGCAAACGGGTTTTTCCCGGTGCGCAGCTCGATGCGGATCGGCGTGCCTCGCAGCCGGAAAACCTTGCGGAAGCAGCCCACCAGGTAGCGCCGATAGTTCTCTGGCAGGGCGCCCGTCTGGTTGCCATGAATCACGATCAGCGGCGGTCGGCGCCCGCCCTGGTGGGCGTAGGTCAGCTTGATCCGGCTCCGGTGTGCCACCGGCGTGGGATAGGCCTGGATGGCATCCTTGAGCACGCGATTGAGATCCGGCGTCGGCAGATCCCGGACTGCGGCGTCAGCCGCTCGCCGGCCGCTGTCGAGCAGATCGTAGATCGCCGTGCCATGCAGGGCGGAGATGTAGTGGATGTCCGCGAAATCGAGAAAGGGCAGCCGGCGGTCCAGGTCGCTGCGCACGGTCTCCCGCTGGTCCGTCGGCAGGTGGTCCCACTTGTTGATGCCAATCGCCAGCGCCCTGCCCCGCTCCAGGACGAGACCGATCAGCGAGACATCCTGTTCCGTGACGCTGGCCCGCGCGTCCAGCAGCACCAGCACGGCATCGGCCTCCTCCAGGGCCTGCAGCGACTTCACAATGCTGAAGCGCTCGATCATCTCGTCCACCCGCGCTTTCCGGCGGATGCCCGCGGTGTCCACCAGCACGAAGTCGCGGTCATCGTGGTTGAACCGCACCTGGATACTGTCGCGGGTGGTCCCGGCCTGGTCAGAGGTCAACAGGCGATCTTCGCCGAGGTAACGGTTGATGAGCGTGGACTTGCCCACATTGGGCCGGCCGATCACCGCAATTCGGGTGCCGGAAGGGACCGGGCCATCCTCAGGGGTGACGCCCGGCATCTCTGCCGGAATCTCGGCGAGGATGCGCGTAGCGAGCAGCACGAGGCGGTCGCCCTGCAAAGCCGAAATAGCCACGGCTTCGCCGAGGCCGAGCTCGTAGAAGGCAGCTCCGAGCTGCAGGGGCTCACGGCCCTCCGCCTTGTTGATGGCCAGCACAGCGCGCTTCCCCGCCTTGCGAATCCGGGCCACGATGGCGTGATCGTCGGGCGTGGGTCCGTCTGCGGCTTCCACGACCAGCACCACGACGTCGGCTTCGCCAACCGCGTAGGCCACCTGACGATCGATCAATGCGCGGAGCGCGGCGTCGCTGCCGGTCTTGCCGCCTGTCTTGCTGGTTGTCTTGCTGGTGGTCAGGCCACCGGTGTCGATGACGATGGACCGGCGGCCGGCGAGCGTGGCGTAACCGTACAGGCGGTCGCGGGTCAGTCCGGGGAAGTCGGCGACGAGTGCATCCCGGGTGCCAGTGAGCGCATTGAAAAGTGTGGACTTGCCGACGTTCGGCCGGCCGACGAGTGCAAAGACCGGCAGCACGTCGGTAAGCCGCTACTCGGCGAGTTGTCGGAAGGCAGCGAGGTCTCCGCCGTCGGTCTGCACATAGAGCATGTCGTTCACGACGAGCGGCGGCGACGTGACCCGGTCGCGCCCAGCGCGAACACGCGCCTGGGGCTTGCCGGTGGCCGTGTCGAAAAAGTGCACGTATCCCTCGAAATCGCCGACCACGACGGAGTTCTGGTAGGCGGCGGGCCCGGAAATATCGCGATTCTTCAGCGACTCGTTCTTCCACAGTTCGCTGCCGGCCTGGCGCGACAGGGCCAGGAGCTCGCTGCTGTCGCCTGACACATAGACATTCTGCAGGTCCACGGCGAGCCCGTCATAGCTCTGGATATCCTGGGACCACAACGTCTGGCCTGATTCCGCCGCGACCGCCGTGAGCTGACCCTGATACCCGACCGCGTACACATCCTCACCGCTGGTCCGGACCGTCGCGTTGATGTCGGCCATCCGTTCCACTTCGTTGCGACCCACGGGCGGGTCGAGGAGAACGTCCCAGCCGGGTGAGCCGTCGTCGATTGAATAGGATGCCAACTTGCCGTTGTCGAAGCCACCGATCACCAGGTCCTTGATCACCACGGCGGCACCCGTGCCGCGCACCGACAGACGGGGCATCACCTGCTGGACGAACCAGACCTGGCGGCCGTCGATCAGGTCCAACGCCGCCAGCTTGCCGTCCACCGTTCTCACCAGGGCCACGCCACTGGCGATTGCCGGGGCAGCGAGCACCTCGCTGGACACCGTAGTACGCCACCGCTCCTTGCCGTCGGCTGCATTCAGTGCCACAACTTCGCCGTTACTGGAACCGACGACAACCACTTCGCCGTCGGTTGTCGGGCCACCCGACAGCTGCAGCTCAGTCTGCTGCCGCCACAGGCGCTTGCCCTTCACCGCATCGAAAGCAGAAACGTTGCCGTCGTGGGCGGCAGCGAAGATGCGCGCGCCGTCGGACGATGGTTGCAGCGCGAGGCGCAGGAACTCACTGTCGTCGCCGAGACCAGCGCCCCAGATCTTCTTCACCCGCAGCGTCGCCTTGAAGTCGGTCAACTCCGCGGGCGGGTTGGCATCCTCATCCCCGCCGAAGACGCTACAACCGGCGTTCGGCAGGGCGAGAGCGCTCGCGAGCAGGGCCAGGGTTGCAGTCCGGACCCACCAGGGCTGGACCCACGAGGGCTCGGTTCGCGCCAACCTCATGCCCATCACAGGGCCGATCACGGGGCCGGGGCCGCCGGACGGGGCGACGGGGTGGTTGTCGCCGCTGTGAGGGCCGCGCTGGCGCCACCCAGGTCATCGAGCTTGGCCTGCACGTAGGTCCGGTCGATCACAGTTGCCGCGACGTCGCCGTTCAAGGCCTGCTCGTACTCGCTCCGGGCTTCCGCCGGCTTGCCCATCGCGTAGTACACATCGCCACGCACGTCGTGGAAGGCGGGCGCGAAAGCCTTCGAGCCGGGATCAGTCAGGGTCTTCAGGGCCTGATCGTGCTTCTCCTGGAAGATCAGTACCCGCGCCAGCCGCAGGCGCGCGATGTTCTGGAATTCCGGCGACGCCGCCGTGCTGACCACCTGTTGCAGGTACTCGGCCGCCTTGTCGGGCTTGCTCTGCTCCAGGTACAGGCGCGCCATGGCCAGCCGCCCCTGGTCCGCGTAGGGGGACGAGCCGAAGTCGGCAGCCAGCGTGGTCATACCCGCCTCCGCCCGGTCCAGCCGGTTGGCGCGGACCGCCTGCAGAAAGGTCTCGTAGACCGCGGATGCCTTCTCCGCTTGCCGTTCCTGATAGCGCTGCCACTGGTTCCAGCCGAACAGGGCGCCCAAACCCAGCACCACACCGGCTACCAGGAACAGCCCGTTCTGCCAAAGCCAGCCCTTGACCCGGTCCGCCTGTTGCTCTTCTGTCAGTAATTCATCCACGACTCAATTTCCCGTCAAAGTTCAGGTTCAGCGAGGTACGGTCTGATGGCGGAAGCCAGCTCCGCCAGGGCAACCTTCTGTTGTTCAACCTCGGCGCGCAGTGGCTTCAGGACTGCGGTTCCAGTGGCCACTTCGTCTTCGCCCAGGATCACGGCCACGGTGGCCCCGCTCCGGTCGGCCCGCTTCATTTGCGCCTTGAAACCGCCACCGCCGCAGTGCGCCTCCACTCGTAATGGAGGCTCGGCGTTGCGCAGGCTCTCGGCGATCCGAAAGGCCAGGCGTGTGGCACCATCGCCAACGGCGACTATGTACACGTCAGGCACCCGGGTCGGTGCCGGCAGGCCCGCCAGTGCGCAGAGCTCCACCAGCCGTTCGAGCCCGATCGCGAAGCCGATCGCCGGCGTCGACTCGCCCCCCAGGTGCGATACGAGGCCATCATACCTGCCACCGGCACAGACCGCGCCCTGGCTGCCAAGACGATCGGTGACCCACTCGAAAACCGTGCGCCCGTAGTAATCCAGGCCCCGGACCAGGCGCGGGTTGACGGTATAGGCCACCCCCGCATCATCGAGGAGGGCGCGCAGCCCGGTGAAGTGAGCTTCCGAGGCCCCATCCAGGTAACGGGTCAGCTGGGGAGCCCCCGCGATCAAGGTCTGCAGATCAGGATTCTTGCTGTCCAGGATGCGCAGCGGGTTCCGGTCCAGGCGCCGGCGGCTGTCCTCGTCCAGCCGGTCGAAGCTCTCCCGGAAATAGGCCGTGAGATCCGCGCGATACATCTGCCGGGACTCCGCCGTGCCGAGCGTGTTGATCTGCAGGCTGACGTGCTGGATACCGAGCAGGCGCCAGAAGCGCGCCAGCAGGATGAGCAGCTCCGCATCGATGTCCGGGCCAGCGAAGCCGAGGGCCTCCACATCGAACTGGTGAAACTGCCGGTAGCGGCCCTTCTGCGGCTTCTCGTAGCGGAACATCGGGCCCGTGGAGAAGAACTTCTGGCGCTGGTTGCGCAGCAACCCGTGCTCCATGCACGCGCGGACGATGCCGGCAGTCGCCTCCGGACGCAAGGTGATCGACACACCGTTGCGGTCATCGAAGGTGTACATCTCCTTCTCGACGATGTCCGTGACCTCGCCGATGGAGCGCTTGAACAGTTCCGTGCGCTCGACGATGGGCACCCGGATCTCCTGGTAGCCATAGTCGAGGAGCAGGCCGCGAAGGGTGCTCTCCACGCGCTGCCAGATTGCGGTCGCTGGCGGCAGGATGTCTTCCATCCCGCGGATGGCCTGCAGGGTCTCGCTCACTCGAAATTGGCCGCGGGCGCAGGCGTGGTTGCAGCCGCGGGCGGGAGCACGGCCGGGCCGACCTCGGCCGGCGGGGTGGTCTCTGTCGGGCCTGGCGACGGCCCTGGTGACGGCTCTGGTGACGGCTCTGGCGACGCCCCCGGCGCGGCTGCCGTGTCCACACCGGGCGTCGTCGTCACACTCGGCGCGAGACCCAGAGTGGGCACCGTCTCCACGGTCGCAGACGGGTTTGGCAACCGTACGGTCTCCCGGGCTGGCTCTTTGCCCCCGCTGAGCAGGTAAAGCAGCAGCATCGCGAGGATGGCAAGGGCCACCGCTGCCGCGATGGCGACGGGACCGGGGGTCGTCGTCAGCGGCTTCTCGAGTTCACGAGTCACCTTGGGCGGCGCATCCGCATTCGGATCCGCGGCCCGATAGGCTGTCATGACAGTTTCCTCCGGCAGTCCGAGCAGCTTCGCATAGGCCTTCAGGTGCCCGCGGACGAAGACGGCGGCGCCCAGCACCTCGTAGCGCTCGTCCTCGAGAGCCCGCAGCACGGAGGCCTCAAGCCGAATGGAGAAGGCAGCCTGCTCGAGCGTCAGTGCGCGGGCCTTGCGGGCCGAGCGCAGCCGTTCACCCAGTCCCAGTGCCGTGTCCTTGTTGCCCTCCGCCATGGTGATGTCCGGGTGCTACCGGGTCAGCCCTGGGACCGGGATTGTTCGAAAAGGCGCCGGGTTTCAGTGGATTCCGGGAAGTCCTTGCGCAGCTGCTCGCCATACCTCCTGGCGGCCGTGGCATCGTTCAGGGACTGCTCGATGCGCACGCCGAGCCACAGCGCAGCCGGCGTGGGCTTGCCCTGCGCCAGGAAGCGCTCGAGGAAGCCCCGCGCCTGCAGCGCGTTGCCCCGCTCCAGACTGACGTCGGCCAACTGGAACAGCGCATCGCCAAACTGGGGGTCCTGAGCAAGTGCGGCGCGAAGGTAGGCTTCCGAGAGAGCCAGGTCCACCTGCTTCGCGCAGGTGCCGGCATTGGTGTAGAGCATCGGCCGATTCGCTGCTTTGACCGACAACGGCACAGCGATGGCGCGATCGAAGAGCTTCAACGCCTCCTCCGGCTTCTGCTTGCGGGAACACGTGAAGATGGCCAGAGCGTTCAGGCTGTCGGGATCGGAGCCGTCCAGTTGGACGGCGCGCCGATATTCCCGTTCCGCGCCCTTGGGATCTTCGAGCCGCTCGAAGACGAGGCCAAGCACAGCGTGCGCCCTGGCCAGATCCGGTTTTTCCTTAATCGCTCTCTCAAGCTTTTCGCGGGCGGCCTGGAGCCTGTTGTCCCGGAGGTAACTGATGCCCAGTTCCAGGTTGTACCGCGCGGCGTCCTCGCTGTTCATCTCCGGGCTTGGCGGTAGGGACGATGAAGTGATGCAGCCAGAAACCGCCAGCATCAGTGCAACCAGCACTGCAGCGCTCACCACGAGATTCCGAACCGGACCACCCATCAGTTCTGCCACCGGATCTCGTGGAGGGTGCTGCTCGTGGGCAACTTCTGGCTCCTTTCGCCCTTCTCGCTCAAGGGCACCCGCACCCGGTTGCTCACCTGGCCGGCGAGCTGGCCGCAGGCCGCCGCGATGTCGTCGCCACGGGTGCGGCGGACCATCGTCATGATGCGGTTGTCGAGCAGCACCTGGCGAAAGCGGTCCAGCGCGTCCGGCGTCGAGCGGCGGTAGTCGCTGCCAGTAAAGTGATTGAAGGGAATCAGGTTGACCTTGGCCGGGCGGTTTACGAGAAGCTTCGCAAGCGCGCGTGCCTGGGCCTCTGAATCATTCACCCCGGACAGCATGACGTACTCGAACGTGATGCCCACGGCGTTAGTGACCTCGGCGTAGTCCCAGCAGGCCTCGAGCAGCTCGGCGATCGGATGGCGCCGGTTGATCGGCACCAGCACGTTGCGGAGTTCGTCATCGGGGGCGTGCAGCGACACGGCGAGCGCCGCGTTGCTCTCCTGGGCGAGCTTGCGGATCTGGGGCACCAGACCCGCAGTGCTCACCGTGACCCGCCGGCGCGACAGCTGGAAGCCCAGGTCGTCGATAAGCACGCCACAGGCCTGCACCAGGGGTCGGAAGTTGGCCAGTGGCTCGCCCATGCCCATGAACACCACATTGGTCACCCGGGAACGGCCCGCCACGAGGCCGAGTTCCCGGTTGGCCAGTACCACCTGGCCGATGATCTCGGCCGCCGTCAGGTTGCGATTGAAGCCCTGCCGCCCGGTTGCACAGAACGAGCAGTCAAGCGCACAGCCCACCTGGGAGGACACACAGAGCGTGCCCCTGGCTTCTTCCGGGATGAACACCGTTTCTATCAGCTGGCCCGCGCCAACGGCGAGACGCCACTTGGTCGTGCCATCCGACGACTCCTGCACGGTGTCAATCGCTGGCAGGCGAAAGTCGGCGCGCCGGGCCAGCGTCTCGCGCAACACGCCGGACAGGTCGGTCATCGCCGCGGGGTCGAGTACCCCGCGTCCGTACATCCAGCGCATCAGCTGACGCGCGCGAAACGGCTTCTCGCCCAGCCCGGCGAAGAGCTGTTCGAGATCCGGCCGCGGCAGGCCCAGGGGCCTCAGATCGGGCGTGCCGTTCATCAGCTGCTACCGGGTCCGCGGACAGACATCGGCCTGGGCAAAGAAGAAGCTGATTTCATGACGGGCGGTTTCCATACCGTCAGAGCCGTGGACGACGTTTTCCTCGATGCTCGCCGCGAGGTCACGGCGAATCGTGCCCGGGTCGGCCTTTTTCGGATCGGTGGCGCCCATGATCTTGCGGTGCGCTTCGATAGCGTTCTCCCCCTCGAGCACCTGGGCAATCACGGGACCCGTGGTCATGTAGCGAACCAGGTCCTGGTAGAACGGGCGCTCCCGGTGCACAGCGTAGAAGGCTTCGGCCTGCGCAGTCGTGAGATGCAGCATGCGGGCGGCAATGATCTTCAGCCCGGCCTGCTCGACGCGGCGATAGACCTCGCCAATGAAAGTCTTCTGCACGCCGTCGGGCTTGATGATGGAAAGGGTACGTTCGATGGCCACAAAGACTCCTGAATGAAACAGTACTAGACGGTAAAACTCTCGCCGCAGCCGCACTCGCCCTTGGCGTTGGGATTGCGGAAGCGGAAAGCCTCGTTGAGGCCCTCGCGAACAAAGTCCACGACCGTGCCTTCAATCAACTGCAACGCCTGCCGGTCGACGACCACGCGCACGCCGTCCTGGTTGAAGACCACGTCATCGGCCGTCACCGGGTCGGCGTGATTGACGACGTAAGCGAAACCCGAGCAGCCCGTGCGCTTGATGCCAATGCGCAGGCCGACGGTCCCGCCAGGAGTTGCACCCGCAGTAAACGCGCGCACCCGGTTCAAGGCGTTTTCGGTCAGTGTGACCGCCACCGGCGTCTCCTCTGGTTCAGCAGCAAAAGGGGGTAGGGTCTAACCCCCATTGTCCCAATCCGCCAAGCAGTTGCGCAAGGCATCTTGAATGATTAGCAGCCGGCCGGTCTTTTCCACCGGAATACCCAGGGCCGCGCCCAGGGCGAGGGGCTCCAGGTTACCCAGTTCCAACCGGTTGCCTCCGGTCAGCAGCTGGACTACCCGGTCACAGGCAGCCTGAGTGTGGGGGCACCCATACACCTGCACATCCAGCCGGGCCACCCGCGCGTCCCGGACCCAGGCCGTGAAGACCACCCAGGTGCCCGCGTCAACGGAGCCTGCCTCGCCGCGCGCCAGCAGGGTACCGGTCGGCACCTGGGGATCAGATGCCGGCGTCGACGGTCCCGCTGCCGGCGACCGCCGGCGCAGATCCGTGACAGTGCCCGCGAAGATCTCCGCGGCCCGATCGATCTCCCCGGTCGTCGTCGGGCGGCCAAAGGAAAAGCGCACAGAACTGCGGGCCACGGCGGCGGAACGTCCGAGGACCCGCAGGACATAGGACGGCTCGTCCGTCAGGCTCGTGCAGGCCGCGCCGCTTGCCACCGCGAGCTCCGCAAGGCCCGCGTGCAGACTCTCACCCTCAACGCCCTCCACGCTCACGTTCAGGATGTGGCCGGTGGTGCGGTCCGGGTGACCGTTGCGGATCACACCGGGAATTGACCGCAATCGGGACCAGAGCCGGTCACGAAGCCCCAGGACGTGCTGACGATCTGTCACCAGGCGGGGCCCGGCTATCCGGAACGCCTCGCCCATGCCGATGATCTGGTGGGTCGGGAGTGTTCCCGGCCGTAATCCCCGTTCCTGGCCGCCACCAAACATCAGCGGCTCGACCCGCCGGACCCGCTCCCGGTCGATGAACAGCGCCCCGATACCCTTCGGCCCGTAAACCTTGTGACCGGAGAGCGACAGCAGGTCGATCTGCAATGCCCGGACATCGAGCGGCAGCCGTCCGGCACTCTGGGCCGCGTCCACGTGCAACAGCACGCCACGCTGCCGGCAAACGCCGCCGATCGCTGCCACGTCCTGCACCACGCCCGTCTCGTTGTTCGCGTGCATCAGGGACACGAGGACAGTCTCGGGCTCCAGCGCTGCCGCGACGGCCGCCGGGGCGATGAGTCCGTCCGCATCGGGCTTGAGCCACGTCACCCGCCAGCCCTGGCTCGCCAGATACCGGCAACTCTCGAGCACGGCCTTGTGCTCGGTCAACGCCGTGACCAGATGGCGGCCCTGGGCCTGGCGGAAACGCGCGGTGCCGACGATGGCGAGGTTGTCCGCCTCGGTGGCGCCGGAGGTGAAGATCACTTCCTCGGCCTCCGCGTGGATCAGGCTGGCCACCTGGGCCCGGGCCATCTCCACGACGGCGGCAGCCTGGCGACCCGCCGCGTGGGTGCCTGCCGCCGGGTTAGCCACCAGTTCGGGCGAACGAAGGGCAACACACATCGCCTCGGCCACCTCGGTTGCCACCGGCGTGCTCGCTGCGTAATCCAGATAAATGGGCAGGCTCATGGCAGGACGGAACAGCGTTCAGTCGCGCTTCGGATTGTCGCCAGACCCGGGCGCCAGACTGCTCAGGATGCCCCGCAGGATGTTCAACTCGTTCTCGTCGAGCCGCGTGCGATTGAAGAGCCGCCGCAGGCGACGCATCAGGTGGCGCGGGTTGCCGGGATTGAGGAAGCCGCTGCCGAGCAGGACCCGCTCAAGGTGCTCGTAGAGGAGTTCCAGCTGCGCCGGGCCAGCCAACGGTGACTCGGGCGGTGGCACGTCGCGCTCCAGAATCTGCTGCTGCCGCAGCTCGTAGGCGATGATCTGGACGGCCTGGGCGAGATTCAGCGACGTGTACTCAGGGCTGGCGGGGATGTAGACGATGGAGTTGCACAGGTCCAGCTGCTCATTGGCGAGCCCTGAGCGCTCGGGACCAAAGACGATAGCCGCCGGCCGGCTGCGGGCCTGGCTCATCAGTTCGGCAGCGCACTCCCGCGGATTCACTTCGGGACAGCCGATCCGGCGATGCCGCGCACTGGCGGCCAGCACGAGCCCGCAGCCGTCGAGCGCCTCTTCCAGAGTCGGCACCACCCGCGCTGCGTGCAGAACGTCCTGGGCTCCGGAGGCCAGCGCGCGGGAATCGGTGCACAGCCACTCCTCCGGGGGATTCACCAGCACGAGCTCGCGAAAGCCCATGGTCTTCATGGCACGAGCCACCGACCCGATGTTGCCCGGGTGCGTGGTCTCGAAGAGGACGAAACGGATTGGGGTGGCAGCGGTCATGGTGCTCTCGCAATCAGCATAGTATGCCGGCCGCTGGCGGCCCCGGCGGCGCTCTGTACAATGGCGCCCCCATGCAGGCCCTGCTGAATACCGCTGTACAGGCCGCGCGCCGCGCTGGCGACATCGCCATACGCGCCCTATCGCGCCTCGATCAGCTCGAAATCCGCGCCAAGGCCCGCAATGACTATGTCACCCAGGTGGACCAGGCTGCTGAGCAGGCCATCCTGGAAAGCGTCCGCAAGCGCTACCCGGATCATGCCTTCCTCGCGGAGGAATCCGGTCGGTCGGGAGAGAGTGAGTTCACCTGGATCGTCGATCCGCTGGATGGCACCACGAATTTCCTCCACGGCTTTCCTACGTTTTCGGTGTCCATCGCCCTGCGCCGCAAGGACACCCTGGAAGTCGGCGTGGTCTATGACCCCTGCCGCCAGGAGTTGTTCACGGCAATGCGGGGTCGCGGGGCCCAGCTCGACGGCAAACGCATCCGGGTCAGCGAGCGCAAGGAGCTCGATGGGACGCTAATCGGCACCGGCTTCCCCTTTCGCAGCAATTCACGCTGGATGAAGACCTACCTGCAGATGCTGGGCAGCGTCATGGAAACCACCGCCGGGGTCCGTCGCCCCGGCTCCGCCGCCCTGGACCTCTCCTACGTCGCGGCGGGACGGCTCGACGGCTTCTTCGAATTCGGGCTGGAACCCTGGGACACGGCGGCAGGCACGCTGCTGATCCAGGAG
>CAYMKJ010000159.1:0-1503 GCA_964391025.1 uncultured Chromatiaceae bacterium | reverse complement strand
GTCGTTTTTCACGTCCGCCACCCAGCCGGTGAGCGTGGCTTCGAAACGGGCGCTGCCGTACCAGTGGAGCTTGCCCCGGGCCGCCTTGTCGGTGTACTCGCCCGGGTGCTCGCCCGTCACGGGGTTGTCCTGCCAGCCCTTGTTGCGGTTGTCGTAGACCCCGGCGATGGATCCGGCCAGCGAACCCTCTTCGATGGGCCCGCCGACCGAGAGCCCGACCCTGGTGGTCTCGTAATTGCCGACGCCGATCGAGCCCGTTACCCAGCTGTCGTCACCGGGCGTGCGCGTCACGATCTTGATGGCGCCGGCGATCGTATTGCGGCCGTACAGGGTGCCCTGGGGGCCGCGCAGCACTTCGAGACGCTCCACGTCGAGCAGGTCGAGATTGATGCTGGCGAGGCGGCCGTAGTAGACGTCGTCCACATACACGCCAACGGGCGACTCGGAGAGATTGAAGCCGGGGTTCTGGACGCTGGCGCCGCGGGCGTGAATCTGGATGGCTTCGGAGCCGGCCGTGACGGTGTAGGTCTGGAGGTTCGGGACGTTCTGGCCGATGTCCTTGACGGCATCAATCTGGCGCGTCGCGATCTGTTCTTCATTGAAGGCGCTGACTGCCACCGGAACGTCCTGGAGGCTCTGGCTTTCTTCGCGCCGCTGGGCCGTGACGAGGATCTCTTCCACTTCTGCTGCCGCGGGTCCCGCGCCGATCGCCAGCACCAATCCAGCCACGACGCTTGCCGCATGCACGGAATGACTGGGCGTGCGCATACTCAAGACTTTACCGCTCAACCCACTGAACAATGCCGCTGCTGATGCCGGTTCGCAGACCGGAAGGTGCTAACGAGCGGCGCGCGGGATGGTAGCAGACCCCTGCAGTTCAGTCGGCGATTCCGCAGGTGATCATCCCGTCTTCCTGCCAGGGGGAGACCCTGAGCTTCACGCCCATGGTGTTGCCGTAGCCGGTGAGTCGGGGGGTGGTCCAGGTCTCGTGAATTTCCTGGGCCGTCAGGTCGAACTGCCCGATCTTGCGGCATTGACTGAGGACCCATCCGAAGGGGTCTTTCCAGGTGCGGCTGCGGCCGTCGCCCGTACTGGTCAGGGCGAGTGCATAGTGGCAAGCCGTCCGGTCGAAGAGCGCGATAATGGCGATCTCCGGCTTGCCCGTCTTCTCGATAATCTGCTTCATGCGCAGGTTGATCGGTTCCATATTCTTGATGTCGAACGCGACGTACTGCTCAAGTGCACCGTTGTTCTTGGCGAACTGGATTGCCGTCAGGTGAGCCTTGACCAGTGGGTCGTTCATCTCGTGGGCGTAGCCCGTGTGATGGCCCAGCATCTTCAGAAGGATGGACATGGACAGGCCAAGCTCACCCTCCCGGCCCTCGAAGCCGCTCAGGGTCTTGTACTGATCAAGCCCGGCGGGCACCTTGGGGGCGTGGGGCGGAACTTCGGCAATAAGGGGTTTGGTGGCGGTCTGGGTCGCAGTCTGGACGTTCATCGCAA
>CAYMKJ010000158.1:0-23236 GCA_964391025.1 uncultured Chromatiaceae bacterium | reverse complement strand
CTGCGTGAGCTGCAGGAACTCAGCCAGAATGACCTGGCGCGGCTCACGGGCATTCCCCAGTCCACAATTTCTGCCATCGAGAACGAGCGAGTGCGACTCGGCGTCGAGCGCGGGAAAGTCCTCGCACGCGCCCTGAAGTGTCATCCTGCCGTTCTATTGTTTCCCGGATGGGATGTGACCGCCGAAGCGGCGGCATAGCGACGCACGTGCGTGAAGTTCCCTCCCTGGAGGCACGCTCATGAACTGCGCTTCAACTCTGCTCCCACCCGCTGGTACGCCTCCCGGAAACTGATGCCTTCCTTAAGCACCAGCGCGTTCGCCCGCTCGGCGGCGTGGATTGAAGCATCCAGGTGAATGTTCTCCGGCAGAAACTTCAACTCGCGGATCAGGTGTGCCATCACCTGGGCCGAATCGCCGGCGAGGTCGATGGCGCGGAACAGGGGCGACTTCATCCGCTGGAGATCCCGCTGATAACCAGAGCCGAGCTTGGCCGGGAGGCCGAGGATCTCAACGAGCGCGGCTTGCATCGTCGGCACGGCGCCGCGGACGAGTTCGAGCACATCCGGGTTGCGCTTCTGGGGCATGATCGAGGAGCCCGTGGTCATCGAGTCGGGCAGGGCGATGAAGCGGAACTCCTGCGTGTAAAAGAGCAGGAGATCAGCGGCTATCCGGCCCAGGTCCTGAGTGAGCAGGCACAGCTCGAAAACGAGGCCGGCCTCGGCCTTGCCCCGGGAAATCTGTACGGCGGTTACCGGTTCCTGCACGGTGTCGAAGCCCAGCGTACGGCGCGTCGCTTCCCGGTCGATGGGCAGGCCCGGCACGCCGTAGCCCGCTGCGCTGCCGAGCGGACTCTTGCTCAGGCGCCGGCGACTGGCCGCGATGCCGTCCGCGTCGTCGCGCAGTTCAGAGGCAAAACCGCCGGCCCACAGCGGCACGGAGCTGGGCATGGCCTGTTGCATATGGGTGTAGCCGGGCAGCGCCGTGCTCGTCTCCCGCGCTGCGAGCTCATCGAGCGCCCCGGCCACGTCCCTGGTGGCAGTGGCGATCCCTTCCACCGCATCGAGCAGGTACAGGCGCAAGGCGGCCAGCACCTGGTCGTTGCGGGACCGGCCGAGATGCACGCGTCCGCCCGCTTCGCCAATGATTTTTGTGAGGCGCTGTTCCAGTGCCGTGTGGCAGTCCTCCTCCTCGAGGCTGATCTGCCACTCGCCAGCCGCGTGGGATACGGCGAGCGACTCGAGGCCCAGCATGATCTGCGTCAGATCCTCGTTGGACAGAAGTTTCTGCCCGCGCAGCATCTGGGCGTGCGCAATCGAGGCGCGCACGTCGTAGGGCACCAGCCGCGCGTCAAGGAGGTGATCCTCGCCAGCCGTGTAGCGGAGGATCCGCGTGTCGAGCGGCTCGCCCTTGTCCCAGAGACGTTTCATGGCATGGCCCTCAGGCGCCGGCTTCCTGCTCTTCGGGAGTCAGCGTGTCGGTGTCTTCCACGACCAGTGTGCCCGTGCCCTCGTTGGTAAAGATCTCCAGCAGCAGGCTGTCAGGGATTTTGTAGGAGATCAGGTGCACCCGTGGCACGCCGCCCTTGATTGCCGCCTCAATGGCCCGCGCCTTGGGCAGCATGCCCTCAGCGAGAGAGCCGTTGGTGCGCAACTCCTGCAGATCTTCCAGGTCCAGGTAGGACACAAGCGACGACGGGTTGTGCCGGTCCTCCAGGATGCCGGGCGCACCCATGGCCAGGATCAGCTTGGACGCACCCAAGGCTGTAGCGAGTGCTGCTGCCACGGTGTCGGCATTGATGTTCAGTACGGTGCCATTGTCGTCCGCCGAGAGCGGACTCACGATCGGCACCATCCCGTTGTCCAGTTGGGCGCGCACAACATCCGTATCCACGCTGTCGATATCACCCACGTAGCCGAAGTCCACCGGCCCACCCGCGTGACCTTCCACCTCGACCGGCGGGCGTTTGTGCGCCCTGATGAGCCCCGCATCCACGCCGCTGATGCCGATCGCTGGCAGATGCAGGTCGCGACATGCCGCCAGAATCCGCGTGTTGATCTTGCCGTTCAGGACCATGGTCGTCACCTCGAGAGTCTGCTTGTCCGTTACCCGGCGGCCACCCACCATCTGGGTGGGTACGCCAAGGGCGTCGGCGAGTTCCGTCAACTGCGGGCCTCCCCCGTGGACAAGCACAACACGGATGCCCACCTGGTGCAGCAGCGCGACCTGCTCCAGAAGGTGCCGGGTGGCCTCATCGGAGGTGAAGACCTCACCGCCGGCCTTGAGGACGAAGATCTTCTTCTTGTAGAGACGGATATAGGGCGCCGCGTGCTTCAGGGCGGAAACAATCACGTCCCGATCATGACTTTTCATGCTGTCAGACTCCTGGGCCCATCATCTCGTAGACCACGGCCATCTGGCCCCACATCCGGTTCTGCGCTTCGTGGATCACCACGCTGCGCGGGCCGTCGAGAATCCGGTCCGTCACCGCCACGCCCCGGCGCACCGGCAGGCAGTGCATGAAGCGCGCTGACTTTTGTGCGGTTGCGAAGGAGGGCTCGTCCACGATCCAGTCCTGCAGCGGTTCCCTCAGCTTCTGGTCGGCCACGCGATCCCCGTAGTACTTCGTGGAAGACCACTCCTTCGCGTAGATCACGTGGGCGCCTTCGTAGGCTTCGGCGCGGTTGCTGGTTTCACTCACTGAGCCCCCCGAGAGCCTCGCTGCGTGCCGCGCCTTGTCCATGATGGACGGCGGTAGCTCGAAGCCGTCAGGCCGGACCACCGTCACGTCCATGCCGCGCATCGCCGCCATGTGCACGGTGGCGGAGGGCACGGCCAGCGGCAACGCCTTCGGGTGCCAGGACCAGGACAGCACGAATTTGCCGCCCTTCTTCGGGACCTGGAGCTCGTCGAGCGTCTTCCAGTCCGCCAGACTCTGGCAGGGGTGCTGGATAGCCGACTCCATGTTGATCAGCGGCACCTTCGCCAACTCGCGCATCCCCAGGAACTCGGTGTCCGCCAGATCGGCGGCCAGGTTGACGCGGTTGGCGAACGCCCGGATGCCGAGCGCGTCGCCGTAGGAGCTGATCACGGGAATCGCTTCCCGCAGGTGCTCTGCGGCCACGCCATCCATGACGATGCCGGAACGTGTCTCGAGGCCGTGAATGGACATGTCGGGCGAGATCACGAAGGAGCCCCCGCCCAGCCGTACCATCGCCGCCTGGAAGGACGACAGCGTGCGCAGTGACGGACTGAGAAACAGCAGTGCGAGCACCTTGCCCTCGAGGGCCCGGGGCTCCGGGCTCGTCTGCAGCCGTCGGGCGAGCTTCAGCAGGGCTTCCACTTCCGGTATTTGTAAGTCCGCGAGGTCATTGAAGAGTTTGAGTCCCATGCAGGTTCCTTGCTGGTTTCCTATTGGCCAATATCAGAAAGCGCGTTGATGAGTTTATCCACGTGCTGCTTCTCCAGTATTAGCGGCGGCAGCAGCCTCACCACCTTTGGGTCCGAGCTTAAGCCGACCAGCACGTCCCGCTCGAGAAGGGCGGCTTGTACGTCTTTGGCGGGCCGCAGGCAGCGCAGACCGAGCAGAAAGCCACGGCCCTGTATCCCTTCCACGGGGCCGACCAGTGCACTCTTGCGGATCTCGGCCGACAGCAGCCGCACATTGTCCATGAGCCGGTCGCGCCGGATCACCTCCATGACGGTACTTATCAGTGCGCAGGCCATGGGCCCCCCACCGAAGGTCGTGCCGAGATCCCCAGACTTCAGCGTGCCTGCCAGCGCTTCCGTCATCAGGAGAGCACTGCATGGGAAACCGCCGCCGAGCCCCTTGGCCGTGGTCAGCATGTCCGGCGTAATGCCATAGAGATTGGCGGCAAAGGGGGCCCCTGTGCGGCCGACGCCGCTCTGGACCTCGTCGATGATCAGCAGGGCACCGGCCCGGCGGCAGGCCTCGACGATGGTCAGCACGAACGCAGAGTCCAGGTCGTAGGCGCCCGCGAGACCTTGCACGAGCTCGACGATCACTGCGGCGGTGTCAACGTTGATCATCTCCTCGGCCCTGGCCGTGTCGTCCCTTGGAATGAAGTCCACGTCGAACGGGGTGCGCGGGAAGCCGTACCAGCTCTTGGCGGCGCCCCAGGTCACGGCGGCCGCGGCCGCTGTCCTGCCGTGGAAGCCATGTTCGATGGCGAGTACGCGGGAGCGGCCGGTGGCCCGACAGGCCACGCGCAAGGCGTTCTCGTTGGCCTCGGCCCCGCTGTTCACAAAGAACACGCGATCGAGCCCGGCCGGCGCGCAAGCGGCGAGAGCATCCCCGGCCTGGGCCCGGACGTCGAGCGCCACCGCGTTGCTCTGGAAATACATCGTCTTCGCCTGCTTCTCGAGCGCCGCCAGCAGGGCGGGGTGCGCGTAGCCAAGGGCCGCAACGGCGTGCCCACCGTAGAAGTCGATAATCCGCCGCTTGCCCGCGTGTAGGTACACGCCCTGCGCGGACGTGGCCTCCAGCGGGAGCTGGCCATACACCTGCAGCAGGTGCCGGCTCTCGGCGTGCTGGGCGGCGCTCATGTCCAACTGTCTAGATCCAGCCAAGCGCGGGCGTGGTGAGTCCCGCCGCTTCGGGCAGGCCCAGCAACCGGTTCATCCACTGCACGGCGCCGCCGGCTGCGCCCTTCACCAGGTTGTCGATAGCCACCAGCACGACGAAGCTCTGGCCGTTCCCCGACACGGCGACGCCGATGTGGCAGTAGTTGCTGCCGGCCACGTCCTTCACCCGCGGTGTGCCAGCCACGATGCGCACGAACTCCTGGCCCGAGTAGAAGTTCGCGAACGCTTCCCGCAGCTGGTCCGTGGTCTGGCGCTGCGCGAGCCGTCCCTGCAGGGTCATGTGGATACCCCTGGCGAACGGGCCCGAGTGGGGTACGAAGTTCAGGTCTGGCGTTACGCCCGTCAGCTCCCGGCAGATCTGCACCACCTCGGGCGTGTGCCGGTGCTGGAGTGGGTTGTAGGCAAACAGGTTGGAGTGCCGCTCCGGGTGGTGGGTCGTGGCGAGCGGCGAGCGGCCCGCGCCCGTGCTGCCGGTGACGCCCGCCGCGTAGACGGTGCCGTCGCAGAGGTTGAGCTTCAGCAGCGGGACGAGGCCAGCCAGCATCGACGTGGCGAAGCAGCCCGGGTGCCCCACGTGGGGGCCGGGAATGCCCGGCAAGTGTTCCGGCAGCGCGCAGACGAACTGGGGCAGCAGTTCCGGCGCGCCGTGGGGCGACTTGTAGACGGCCTCGAAATCCGCCGCGCTCCGGAAGCGGAAGTCCGATGACGCATCCACCACCGTGAGCTTCGTGCCCCGTGATTCCGCTGATTTGATCATGGTGGCGACGACGCCGGCACTCACCACGTGGGGCGCGGCCGAGAACAGCGCCACCCGGGACCCCTTGATCCGCCCGGCCAGCTCCGCCTGGGTGATGAAGGGCAGCTCGCCCATCACGGGAGCGAGGTGCGGAAACGCAGCGCTCACCGCCGTTCCGGCCTGGCTCTCCGACGAGACGCCAGCCAGTTCCAGGATCGGGTGCTGGGCCACGAGGCGCAAGAGTTCGCCGGCCACGTAGCCGGTGCCACCGATGATCAGCGTGGGAGTGCGGTTACTCATGTGAGTCTGCTACTCATGTGAGTTTGAGGCCCACGTGCAGGGCCACGGCATCGCCGAGTTGCATGGAGTCGGTGACGGCATTGATCGCCTTGACACCCATGCGCTGGATGATGATGTCCTTGCCGACGTCGTTGTCGGTGGCCGGGCCGGTGACGATGGCTGGTTCGATGCCAAAGTCCTCCCGCAACAGCTTCACGCCACCCCAGGCCGCTACCGGATCGTTGGCACAGAGCACCAGGCAGGACAGAGCGTCGCGAATGCCGGTGTCCCGCAGGATCGCCTCAACGCCGTAGGCGCCGAGAATGCCATCGCCCAGCTCGAAGACGATCACGTCCGGCTTGCTCGTCGCCAGCCGCGTCAGCATGGTGCGCGTCACGGCCGGGCCGTTCAGGCTTGTCGTGGTAACGACGCCGAAGTCCGAGAAGATCAGGGTGGAGCGCGCGCCCGCGTCTTCCATCGCCAGGATGTCCCGGCGCAGCGACACGCCAGTGGCCTTGAAGGCATCCACCGTGTGGCCGTGGTGCCGAAGCCGGCTCACGATGGCGCAGGCGGCGGCTGTCTTGCCTGAGTTCATGCAGGTGCCGGCGATGGCTACCACCGGTACGCCCTGAGTAGCCACCAGCGGCTCGGCCGCGAGCTGTTCCATGCCGATCTTCGCGGGCACGCCGATGCGCTGGCCGAGGTAGGGGAAGTCGAGCACCGTGCCCAGCACCCGGGCGTCGAAAGGCTGCCCGAAGCTGGCATTGATGGAGTCGCACACGCCGATGACGCCACCCATGTTCAGCAGCTGCAGGGTGTCGCCCACGGCGAGACGCTCCGGGAGGTGCCCCGAGTAACCGAAGAGCGCCTTCCTGTGGCCAAGCGCCCCAACCACAATATCGCCCTTTTTCACCAGGGCCATACGGCCGCTGGTGAGCTCCAGCTGGTTGTAGGTGTTCTTGTTGTTCAACACCTCGGCGGCAATGACGATGCCCTCCTCGCAGGGAATGTCCGTGCTTACGCGCAGCTCCCGCTTCAGGTTCAGGTGCTGGGCGACAGACGCAATCTTGTCGGCGATGACGGTTTTCATGGCGTTCTCACGGCTTGCCGCCCGCGGCCCGCGTTTGCAGGATGCCGGGCAGCGAGAGGATGCGGGAGTAGCCGAGCGCGTCGGCAGGCGTCCATTCGCCGGCCTTCTCGCCGTAGACGCCCTTGGTGGCGGCGAGCAGCGAGTGGGGTGAGAGCACACCTTCGATAAACAGGTTGCCGGGCCGGAGCACGATCTTCACGTCGCCCGTGACCCGCTGTTGGGCCGAGGTGAGCAGTGCCTCGATGTCCCGGCACACCGGGTCCAGCTGCTTGCCCTCGTGAACGAAGTCGCCGTACTGGGTGGCAACCTGGTCCTTGATGCGCTGCTGGGGGCCGGAGAGCACGAGCTTCTCCAGTTCCCGGTGCGCGGTCAACAGTATGTCGGCGGCTGGCGCCTCGAAGGCCACACGGCCCTTCGTGCCCAGCACCGTGTCGCCCACGTGGATGCCGCGGCCGATGCCGTAGGGTCCGCCGACAGTTTCGAGCATTTCGATCAGCGCGACCGGGTCCAACGCCTTGCCGTCGAGCGCCGTTGGCACACCTCTTGTGAAGCTGATGGTGTGCCGGGCTGCCGGCCGCGGCTTGTCGTAGGCGTTGGCGGACAGCACCCAGGCGTCCTCGGGAATGGACGCCTTCGAGTCGAGGGTTTCCCGGCCGCCGACGGTCACGCCCCAGAGGCCCCGGTTGATGGAATAGGCCGAGCCCTTCACGGGCACGGGGAAGCCGTGCTGCTCCAGGTATTTCTGCTGTTCCGAACGGATGAAGCCCTGGTCGCGGACCGGCGCCAGTATTTCCAGCCCTGGCGCGACGGTACGCAGCGCCACTTCGAAGCGCACCTGGTCGTTGCCAGCGGCCGTACAGCCGTGGGCCACCGTCTCGCTGCCCCGTTCCCGGGCCAGCTCCGCGAGCAGCGTTGCCTGAATGCCCCGCTCCGCGCCGACGCACAGGGGATAGAGGTGCCCGCGCCGCACGTTGCCGAAGATCAGGTACTTGAGGACCCGGTCGTAGAACACCGAGCGGGCTTCCACGAGCACGTGCTCGATGGCGCCCAAGGCCACGGAACGCCGCTCCAGGTCCTTCGCGGCCTCGGCGTCGATGCCGCCCGTGTTGATGGTCACGGTGACAATCGGGCGCCCGTAGTGCTCTTTCATCCAGGGCACCAGGAAAGACGTGTCGAGCCCGCCTGAGAACCCGAGGATGATGGGTGAGGTGTTCTTCTTCTGGATCATGTCCACTCTCTTCAGTTTACGTCCCTGTAGGAGCGCCTTCAGGCGCGATCGATAATAGTCGCGCCTGAAGGCGCTCCTACAGGCGCCTACTCGCCTAACCGGGCCCGCAGCTTCGCCACGAGCCTCCTCTGGTCACCACCCGTGCGGGTGGCTATAAAAATAGTGTCGTCGCCCGAGACCGTACCCACGATCTCCGGCCAGCCACAGCGATCCAGGGCCAGTGCCACCTGGCCCGCCGCACCCGCGACAGTCTTCACCACGGTCTGGTAGGGGCCCGCCGTGCGGGTCTCCTCCACAAACTCCGCCAGCAGGCCCAAACCCCTGCCGGCGTCGGCATCCTCGTCCTCCTCAACCGGCCGGTACTCCTGGTCCAGCTTGGAGATGCCCAGCTGACGCAGGTCCCGGCTGATGCTGGACTGGGTGGCGTCGATGCCCCGCTTCCGGAGCAGTTCCACCAGTTCGTCCTGCCGGGTGACGTGCTGGCGGCGCAGGATCTTGAGAATTACCTGCTGCCGCTCCTCACGTTGCTCAGCCGAAATGGGCACTCTTTCTCCATGCACATAAGCCTGAAGGGATGCGCATACTATCCAGATCGGCCCGGGTGTCAAGGGCTGGATGCACGTTGTTGTAGGAGCGCCTTCAGGCGCGACCGGGACTTGGTCGCGCCTAAAGGCGCTCCTACAATGTCCGCATGGAAGCACTGCTCAAGCCCGCCTCCGGCGGCGAGCCCCAGGCGGCCGTGGCCGAGGCCCTGCGCCGGGCTTAGAACGGGCTGTGCCGCGCCTGGGATTCCCCCGCTGGTAGCCCGCCCGGGCCAAAGCGCCGCTCGATGCACCGCCAGCCACCCAGGTTATCCGCAAGGATCAGCGTCGCTGCGCGCGTGCCGTACTCGGCACCGCTGACGAAGGGCGTGACCCGGGCTCGCGCCATGGGCGTATCGGCTTCCGGCTCGGCCACGGGCATGCGGCGGGCTACCAGTGCCAGCATTTCTTCCGCGTCGGGTCCCGTTTCAGGCATCGGCCGGCGCAGGTAGGCGGTGAGCGCGTCCTCCAGCCACCCGACCTTTGGCCAGGGCGCCTCCCGAGGTGAGTTCGACAGCAGCGTCACCCCGGCCGGGATCCGCCAGCGCGCACCCAGGGTTCCGGCCGGCGTGACGAAGCCCTCCACGCCGCCGTCGAGCGTGCCCACCAGCAAGCCGAACCCGGCGTACCGGGCTTCCTCCGCGGCCACGCCGTCGAGGAAGTCGCTGGCGCCTGCACCGCCGGTGAGCCAGTCGCGAACCAGACTACCCCGGCTCATCCTGTGCTCCGCCGATGGCGGTCGGAGGGGATTGTTGGTCACCACCGCGAGCCGTCCCGTCCGGCTGATGCCGAGCCAGCTGCCGCCGGCCTGGAGATCCCTGCCACCGAACACGTCCGGCGCTTCCGGCCACCAGTCCGCGGCGACGGTGGGGCGCTGATGAAATTCATCCCGGTTGCCCAGAAGGATCAATGGGTAGCGGGGATGGGCTTGCCAGGCGACCGCGACGAGGCACATGGAATTCGGTTCAGCGGAACATCGGGCTGTCGAAGCCCAGGCTGCCAAGCGGCGTCCCGCCGTCGGTATCGAACCAGGCTTCAATCAGGCGGAAGGCGATGGACTCCCGAGGCGGCAACCCGATGGCGCCCGCGCGGATCTCGTCCCGGGTCAGCCAGCGAGCCTCCACCAGCTCCCCGTCATTGAAGCGGATGTCAGTGCTCAGGCCCACGGCGTGGAAGCCCAGCATCATGGCGGCGGGAAACGGCCAGGGCTGAGAGCCTATGTAGGTGCATGCGCCCACCTGAATGTTAGTTTCCTCGTGCACCTCCCGGAGAACGGCGTCCTCGAGGGATTCCCCCGGTTCCACGAACCCGGCGATGGTGGAGAACCGCCCTTCCGCCCAGACCGCCTGCCGACCGAGCAGGCACCGGTCGCCCCGGTGGACCAGCACGATCACGGCGG
Source organism: uncultured Chromatiaceae bacterium (assembly GCA_964391025.1). Classification (GTDB taxonomy): domain Bacteria; phylum Pseudomonadota; class Gammaproteobacteria; order Steroidobacterales; genus SHZI01. The sequence continues at coordinate 13,321 of CAYMKJ010000158.1, read as the reverse complement.
GGTCGATGCGTGGAAAGCTCTTCTGGTCACAGTCCCCATTCGTACACGCCATAACGAAGCCGCCCTCGGTGGCCCGGTTTGGCGCCCCGCAGACGCCGCAATACCGGTGGCGTTCCTGCCAGAGCAGCATCGCCCGGGCATAGGCCAGCAGGGCGGCATCGGCTTCGCTAACCGCAGCCACGATCTCCCGCAGCCCGCGGAATCCGTCCGCCGGCAGGGCGGGCGGCGGAGTGTCGCCCCGGATCTCGATGGCAAAGAGGGCCTGGCCGGCGCGCCGGCCCAGGAAGACGCTGGCTTCGTGGCTTCCGTCCAGCAGGTCGAGATCTTCCCGCCGGCAGACCACGAGCCCGTTGTCCTTAAGCAGGCACCGGGATTGCCAGATGGGGACGAAGCGCGTGTCCGCTGCTGCAAAGGCTGCCGCCAGTTCTGCCGCCTGTTGCCGCAGGGGCGACAGGCGCTCCACGCCTGAGCCGGTGAAGGTGATGCGGGTCATCGGGGCAGATTACGCATGATCTTTCACTTCGCAAAACGGGCAGCGTTCGTAGTCGAGCGCGTAGGCATCCTGCACATACGGGCCCTCACACAAGGCGCACCAGGCGAGCCGGAGTTCCCGTCTGGACACCAGGCAACGGTACAGATTCCAGGCCCACTCGAAGGACAACTGCGGCTCCGGGTGCAGGGCCAGGTAGGCCTCGAAGGCCTCGCACAGCCCCAGACCCAGTGCGAGGCCCGGTACGGCGAATGCCAGCAGGGCACGACTATCCCCGTCAAGCTGGACGACACCCGTGTGGACGAACAGGCTGGTCAGCAGGCTGGCTTCCCCCTGGCGGCGTGCCGAGCTGACGAACGGGCCGATCTGACTGGGCGTCTTGCCCCGGCGCCGGCGCACCGCTCCGTGGCCCTGGTAGTAACTGGCGCAAATCTTGCGAATCCGGTCTTCCGTAAAGCCCGTGCACAGGCGGATGGTGCCGGTGCGGGCCTCGTGCTCGATCATCCGGATCGCCAGGTCGAAGCGCTCCCGCTCCCCCGCATACCGGTTATCCGTGGCTCGCATGTTTCCCTCGACTTTCGGTAGTTTTGGTCGTTTCAGACCAAATGTTTACGGTAATGATATTTATTTGGTCCGTTTGGACCATTTATAGTACAGACTGATCGCCCCCGGGGAATAGCGCAAATGCAGAGAAAATGGCCAGATACGCAGGTCTGCCGGGAGATTCACGAGTTCAATCGCGAGTTTCTGCAACTGATCTGTGAGGACTGCAGCCCTGGGGCGGCCTACGGGCTGACCGCGGCGATTCGCCATCGCCTCCGACTGCTGGCCCCGACCCAGCTCCAGGCCATGGCCGAAACGCCCTGCCTGCTGGCCGCTTTCCCCCTACTCCCGCCCCGGCTGGCGCCGCGGGGAGTGGCCGACGCCCCGCTACCCGCCGCCTACTCGGCACGGGCGGACGCGGCACGCCTGTTCGCCGCCTCCCTGCTCGTCTGGCTCTGGCACACGGCCCGCCAGGATCGCCTGCTGGCCGCGCTCTGCATCGGCCCGGGACGTCGTGGTGTGGAGCTGCTCAGCAGCGCCGGCTTCCAGGATCTGCAGCGCGCCGCTGCTGGAGCTGCTGAGTGTCTCGAGGCCCGGTTCTGCCGCCATCCCCGCCTGTGGCCCGACCTGGTGCGGGCCGCTTGTATCTCGGATTCGCAGGTGCTGATAGCGACCCGCCTGTCCATCGTCCAGCTCACACTGATCAGCCGCGGCTGACGTCGATGAACGTTGTGTCCTCGCCGCAAGAAGGCACAATGCCGCGCCATGCACGCGCTCTCGGTCCGTCAACTCACCAAGGTTTATGCCAATGGCGTCCGGGCGCTGGACGGGATCGATCTGGAGGTGGGGACCGGCGATTTCTTCGCGCTGCTCGGCCCGAATGGTGCCGGCAAGACCAGCCTCATTGGCATCATCACCTCGCTGGTAACGAAGACCAGTGGGGAGGTCAGCGTGTTCGGGCGCAGCCTCGATCGGGACCTGAATGCGGTCAAGAACGCCATCGGCGTGGTTCCTCAGGAGCTAAACCTCAACCTCTGGGACAAGGTCAGTAACATCGTCGTCAACCAGGCGGGCTTCTACGGCCTGACCCGCGCCCGGGCCCGCCAGCGCGCCGAGGTGTGCCTCCGGCAGCTGCAGCTCTGGGATCGGCGCGACGACACGGCGCGCACGCTGTCCGGCGGCATGAAGCGACGGCTGATGATCGCCCGCGCGCTGGTACACGAGCCGCGCCTGTTGATCCTTGACGAGCCGACGGCGGGAGTGGATATCGAGATCCGGCGCTCCATGTGGGAGTTCCTTCGGGAACTCAACGCCGCGGGCACCTCCATCATCCTGACCACCCATTACCTGGAAGAGGCGGAGAATCTCTGCCGACATGTTGCGATCCTTGATCACGGGCGGGTGATCGAGCAGGGGCCGATGACGACCGTCCTGACCAAGCTGAGTGAGGAAGTATTCCTGCTGACGCCGCGGGAACCGGTGCTGACTCCACTGACGGTGCCGGGCTTCGACGTTCGGCTGAACGGCCCCCAGGAACTCGAGGTGGCCCTGCCGCGCTCGCGCAGCGCCAACGAGCTCTTTGCGGCGCTGTCGGTTGCCGGCGTGCAGATCTTAAGCCTCCGCAACAAGGCCAACCGGCTCGAAGAACTCTTCCTGACCATCACGGAGCGCAAGGGTCCCGGGGGGCCTGGGGCTGGCCGGTCTGCATCACAGGCGGTGCCCCGTTGAGTCTGCGGCAGCAGGTCATCGCACTCTTGACCCTCTCGCGCCGGGAGTACTACCGCGTGTTGCGGATCTGGGGGCAGACGATCCTGCCGCCGGTCATCAACATGGGGCTCTACTTCATCATTTTTGGCAACCTTATCGGCCGGCGCATTGGCCAGATGGGTGGCTTCGACTATAAGCAGTACATCGCCCCCGGGCTGATCATGATGGCGGTGATCACCAACGCCTATGGCAACGTCGTATCGTCGTTCTTCTCCGCCAAGATCAACCGCCACCTGGAAGAGATGCTGGTGGCGCCCATGTCCAACGTCACGATCGTGCTCGGGCACATGGCGGGCGGCATCGTCCGGGGGGTGCTCGTGGGGCTGGCAGTGACGGCGGTCGCGCTGTTCTTCACTCCGCTGCCGTTTATTCACCCGCTGATCACGATCTCGGTCTTTCTGCTCTGTGCGTCGATCTTCTCGCTGGGTGGACTGATCAACGGCATCATGGCGAAGAACTTCGACGACGTTTCGATCATTCCGTCGTTCGTCCTGCAGCCGCTGACCTACCTGGGAGGTGTGTTCTACTCGATCACGCTGTTGCCCGATCTGGCCCAGCAGATCTCCCGGCTGAACCCGATCCTGTACCTGGTCAATGCGTTCCGCTACGGCATCTTGGGCGTGTCGGACGTTCCCATTGGCACGGCCTACCTGATGATGGTGCTGTGTGTCGCGGTGTTGTTCGGGACCTGCGTCCTGATGCTGAATCGCGGCTTCCGGATTCGCGAGTAGGAGCGCCTGAAGGCGCTCCTACGGCGCGGGTGGCTCGTATTCCTGGACGGCGAGGGTGAGTGCGCCGGGCCCGGCATGCACGCCGTAGACTGGACCGAGATCTGCGATGTGGATCGACTCCAGATTGGGAAAGGCGGCGACGCAGGCCGTCCGCAGGGCCTCGGCAGTCCCGGGGGAGTCGGCATGCGCAATGGCCAGGCGCAGCGGCGACGCCCCGGACTTCAGCAGCCGGTCCTGGGTGGCAAGACGGATCAGTGCCGACACGGGGTCGCCACCCCGGCGGAGGATGCCCCGGACCTTCACGCCACCGCGGTCATTGGTGGCCAGCAGGAAGCCCAGCGGCAGCGCGCGGGCCAGCCACTGCCACCCGCGGGGAATTCGGCCGCCCCGCACCGCGTAGCTCAGGTCCGGCAAGGCGCCGTAGGTGCGCGTGTGCGCCACGGCCCGGGCCACGGCAGCCAGGACCTCAGCAACTGGCTTGCCGGCCTGCGCGTTCTCCGCGGCGCACAGCACGATCAGGCCCTGGCCGACCGAGACGTTCCTGCTGTCGACCACGGTCAGCTGGGCCGGCCTGCTCACCCGGCCGGCCGCAGAGAGCGCTGCCTGGTAGGTGCCGCTGAGCGTGCCTGTCAGGCTCACCGCCACGACGTCCTCGAAGTGGGACGACAGCAGTTCGTAAGCCCGGCGAAAATCCCCGGGCGGCGGCTGGGAGGTCTTGGGATGCAAGGGATTGCGGGCCAGCTCCGCCCAGAAGCTCGTGGCGGTCATTCCCACCTTGTCGAGATGGCTTTCGTTACCGAAGTTCACCCGCAGCGGCACCATCTGGATGCCGAACTTGTCCCACGTCGCCAGCGGGAGGTCGGCGCCGGAGTCCGACACGATGGCCACCCGCCGGCCGTCAGCCTGCAGCGAGCGCTCCTGGCGCACCATGTCATCGGCCTTTTCCGCCGACACCTGCCCGAAGCGGCGCGCGATGGCGAAGGCTTCCACGGGATTGTTGACGTGTACGTGCAGGCGGGCTTTCGTTGCGCCACCCACCACGACCACGCTGCTGCCGATCCGGGCGAGCTCGGCCCGCAATCCGTCCCGGTCCACGGTTGGGCCTGTGACGAGACACTCGGTGCAGAAGCGGTGTTCAGGCGGACCCACGTGACTCAGATCGGCTGCACTGCGGGCGGAGGGATCGCCTTCCTCGGCCACCTCGACGGCCGGAGCCAGCCCCGGTTGCAGCGCATCGGCCATGCCCTCGAGCAGGACGAGAAGGCCGCGCGCTCCCGCATCCTCTACCCCGGCGTCGCGCATGGAGGCCAGCGTTTGCCGGGTGGTGGCGACGGCTTCCCGCGCCCGGTTGAGCAGGGATGTCAACAGCGTCAGAAAGTCGGCGTTTTCGGGCAATTGGCCGGGCGCGACAGCGGCGGCGATGTCGCGCATCACGGTGAGCACGGTGCCCTCGGTGGGATTCTGGATCGCGCTGCGCGCGCAGGTTTCCGCGCTAGCCAGGGCGCGAGCGAGTTCGTCGGGCCGGACACGTTCGTGCAGGGACAGGGCTTCGCTGAGGCCCTGGAGGTACTGGGCGAAGATCGCGCCGGAGTTGCCGCGTGCGCCGTCGAGCGCTGCGTCAGCGGCCGTGGCCAGCAGTTCGCCGGCGTGGCGAGTGCTGGTGGTCGCCAGACGCTCCCCGACGGCGGTGAATGTCAGGGCGAGGTTGGTGCCGGTGTCCCCATCCGGCACCGGGAAGACGTTGATCCGGTCCAGATGGCCGCGTTCTCCGATGAGTCGTGCGATACCTCCGAGCAGCAGCCGCTGGAAACGGCGGCCGTCCAGATAAGCGACGCGTGGCGGGAAGCGGCCCCTCATCGGCGGGACAGGGTGAACCGTCGGCCCTGAGAGGCCAGAATGACACCGTCCCTGGTGATGCTTTCGACGGTGGGCCCCTCGGTGAGTTGCCCGCCTTCCTTGTATTTGCGCGTATTGATGACGACGAAGCGGTTTGCCGCGTTCTCGCTGTAGACGTGCAAGTCGAGATTGAGGATCGGAATGTTCAGTGCGCCGGACCCGATGACCTGTTCGGCAGTCGGCAGGCCATCGCCCGCCAGGATGCGCGAAGGCGTGGGCGGCGTGGCCGGGTCCGGTGGTGGAGCTGACGACGCCAGCTCTGTCTCTTCTTCTGCCACCGGCACGGCCCCGAGCTCACTCTCCACCGAAGGCTCCACCGAAGGCTCCAGCAGGGGCTCCCCGAACTCGGCCTCCCGGGCCAGCGCTCGGATGTCGGTCGCCGGCGCTGGTTCTGCAGCCGGGGTGGGCGCGGCCACCGGCTGGCCTGATGCTGCCGGGCCGGACACCGCCAACTCCGGTGCCGGGCGCACGCCCGCGCGGCCAAACCACTGGACGCCCATGAACACCACGTTGGCGGCCAAAACGGCCACGAGGATCGGCAGCCAGATGTTCCTGCGGGAACGGCGGGCGGCGTAGCGCACGTCCGTAAGGCCCGGCGCCACGGCTCGCTGCCGTTCAGCATCACTCTTGCGCAGGGCATCCAGGATGAAGGACATGGTGCTTGGTTATCAGGCTCTGTTGGGGCTCAATTAGCCAGAGCGAGGCGGGGCATATCGCCGCCGCCCAGATCCGAGTTGATCGCCACCTGAGTGACATGGCCCGCCATGCCGTCCACCGGCAGGCGCCGGTCCCGCTGATAGTCCCGGACCCGCGCGGCCAGGGTTTCGTCGTACAGATCCGAGTCCATCGGGTCCACGGGCTGGCCCTGGATCCGGGCGAGGCTTGCCCGTAGCCAGCGAACGTCCGCATCCCGCATGCCGGGCAGAAAGGACTTGACGGTGCTGGTGCCAGGTCGCCACAGGAGCAGGGACTCGCCGAACCACAACTGCTCAAGTTCGCTATTAGCCACCCGGAACTCTGTGCCGCCGATAATGATCGCCGCGGTCTGCGGCCCGAGGCCCGCCAGTACGACCTGATGTGGATCGCTGTTGCCGTCACGCAGCGTCAGAATCGCGGGCAGGCCGAGGGTACGCACCTGGTCCAGTGTGCCCCGCTGGTAGAGGCAGTGCAGGCCCCGTTCCTCAGCCTCCACGCAGGGCCGTTTCGTCTGATTCTTGAGATCCACGTTCCAGAGCCGGAACAGCGTACTGAAGGCGTTGTCCGTGCCGGTCTTGCCACCGCTGGCCTGCAGCAGTGCCACCAGCGGCACGACCGCCGCTCCGCTGCCTGGCACGGTGAGCTGCGCGACGGGCGGGTCGGACGTGGCCGACCTGGCCGCCACCGTCGCTCCGGACTCCTGCGTGGCCACCGGGCCGGGTGCCGGATCCTGGTTAGCCCGCAGCCACTGGAGCCCGGCAATGCCAGAAACGAGGACGATCAGCAGACCCGCGGCGCCCATTCCGACGAGGCCCGCCGGGTGAGCCCACCAGGGGCGGTTCCACCAGCCGAAGCCAACCGGGGGCCGGTCGTAAACCTCGGCCACGGCCTCCCGAACGAGTTTGGGCGTCACTTCGCGCTCTTCCAGGGTGTAGGCGCCGAGCAGCGCCCGGTCGGCAATCACGTTGATCATGCGGGGTACGCCGCCGGACAGGCGGAACAGGTCCCGCTTGGCGGCGTCCGAGAAGATCGGGCCGATAGCGCCCGCAACCTTGAGGCGGTGGTCGATGTAGGAGGTGGTTTCGTCCCGCGTCAGCGGTTCCAGGTGATAGCGGCCGGTGATGCGCTGAGCCAGTTGCCGCATGTCGTTGCGGGCGAGCAGCTCGCGTAGCTCCGGCTGGCCAATCAGGATGATCTGCAGCAGCTTCTGCTTGGCCGTTTCCAGGTTGGTCAGCAGCCGGACCTGCTCCAGGACATCCACCCGCAGGTTCTGGGCTTCGTCCACGATGAGGATCGTGCGCCGGCCCAGGCTGTGGTTCTTGAGCAGGTAGACATTCAGGACATCCGTGAGGGCCTTGATGCTGTTCCGCTGTTCCGGCAGCTCGACGTGAAGTTCTTCGCAGATGGAGCTCAGGAACTCCACGCGGGACAGCTGGGAATTCAGCACCACTGCCACGTCGGCAAAATCCGGCAGCTGCTGGAGCAGGCTGCGAACGAGCGTCGTCTTGCCGGTACCCACCTCCCCGGTCAGCTGGATGAAGCCGCCGCTCTCCTTGACCCCGTAGATCAGGTGAGCGAGCGCTTCCGCGTGCCGCTCGCTCATATAGAGGTAGCGGGGGTCGGGGGTGATCGAGAAGGGCCTCTCGTTAAGGCCGAAGAAACTGGTGTACATCAGAATCCAGCCTAGCAGCCCCTCAGGCCCGCTGGCGCAGCACGATGTAGCGCGCTGCCCAACGCAGGCCATCGTACTCGGTGCCAAAACCGGCCACAGCGTCCAAAGCCTGCTGCAGCAGCTCGTCGGCCCGCTGTCGGGCCCGGGGCATACCAAACAGGTGTGGGTAGGTGGCCTTGTCCTTGGCCAGGTCCGAGCCGCCGGTCTTGCCGGTTTCGGCTGTGGTGCCCTCGATGTCGAGAATGTCGTCCCGCACCTGGAAGGCCAGGCCCAGCGCATCCACGAAACGCTCCAGCGCGTGCCGGGTCGAATTGGCCACGTCGTTCGCGCAGCAGGCAGCCGCCAGCACACTCGCGCGCAGCAGGCGGCCCGTCTTGAGCCGGTAGATGTGCTCCAGCTCGGCGGGATCGAGGCGCCGGCCCTCGGCGGCCAGGTCCATGGATTGACCGCCGGTCATGCCGTTGGAGCCACAGGCAGCCGCAATCAGCGCCACCAGCTTGACCTGGGCCAGGGGCTTGTCGAGCAGCGCCGGGTGGGTGGCCAGAATTTCGAAAGCGAGGGGTTGCATGGCGTCGGCGGCGAGGATGGCTGTGGCTTCGTCGAAGGCGCGGTGGGCCGTGGGGCGGCCACGCCGGAGATCGTCGTTGTCCATGGCCGGCAGATCGTCGTGGATCAACGAGAAGGCGTGCAACAGTTCGATGGCCGCTGCCGGGGCGTCGAGGAACTCTGTGGGGACGTGCAGGGCCTCGCCGGTCGCGTAGACCAATATCGGGCGGATGCGCTTGCCGCCACCGAGGGCGGAATAGCGCATGGCCTCGTGCAGCCGGCGCGGCGCGACTTCGGCCGCGGGCAGGTGGTGATCAAGCACGCTCTCGACGCGTGTCACGTAGCTGTCAGCGCGTGTACCGAAGGTCATGGGCCGGAAATCGAGGCTGGGGATCATCGATACAGGATAGAGGGTCGCACGGGAGTGAGCCAACCCTGAGGCTATAATTTGACCCAGGGTCGCGGCCAAGGCCGCGCTCCGGCAGCAGTCAACCCGGCAAGGAGTCCTGATGCGGGCGGTCGCGGTGGCGCACCCCAACGTGGCCCTCGTCAAGTACTGGGGCAAGCGCGCCCGTGCCGGCAATCTGCCGGCCACAGGGTCCCTGTCGCTCGTCCTGGGCGGCCTCGCCACCGAAACCACCGTGCACTTCGACCCGACGCTGTCCCGCGATCGCGTCCTGCTGGACGGCCGTGAGGACCCCGAGACCACGGCCCGCGTCACGGCCTGTCTGGATCTGTTGCGCCGGGAGGCGGGGGTCACCGCCTGGGCGTTCGTCGAATCGCGGAATGATTTTCCGACGGGCGCCGGTCTTGCCTCGTCTGCCTCAGGCTTTGCGGCCCTGGTTACCGCCGGAGCGGGCGCGCTCGGCCTACAGCTGGCGCCCCAGCGCCTCGCTGAGATTGCCCGGCTGGGTTCCGGGTCCGCGCCGCGGTCCCTGTTGGGCGGCGTGGTGCTGCTCACCAACCGGGACGCCACGACCGTCTGCGCGCAGATCGCGGCACCCGTCGATTGGCCGCTGCATATTGTGGTGGCCGTGACGACCTCAAGACCGAAAGCGATCAGTTCCCGGGTCGGTATGGCCCAGAGCGAGCAGACCTCGCCCTACTACGACGCCTGGGTGCAGACCCATGCGGCTGACCTCGACGCCGGCCTCTCTGCCGTGCGCGCCCGGGATTTCCCTGCATTGGCCGAGATTGCCGAGCACAACTGCCTCAAGATGCACGCGGTGATGATGACCACCCGGCCACCGCTGCTCTACTGGACACCGGCTACGCTGGCCTGTTTGCACCGGATCCAGGCGCTGCGACGGGACGGCGCACCCGTCTTCTTCACCGTGGACGCGGGGCCCCAGGTCAAGGCGGTGTGCCTGCCCTCCGTCGCGGACGAGGTCGCTGCAGCGCTGGCCAATCTGCCGGGCGTACTGCGGATCCTGCGGAGCCCGTTGGGCGAGGGGGCCCGCCTTCGTGCCGACGCTGATTGAAGCCCAGGCACCCGGCAAGCTGGTCATTGTCGGCGAGTACGCGGTACTCGAAGGCGCGCCCGGCCTGGCAGTCGCCGTGGATGTTCGGGCGGAAGCCCGGGTCACGTCCCTGTCTGGATCCGGTAATAAGCTGGTGATACCGGACACGGGCGAAACCTTCCGGTTTCGCTGGGTGCCCGCCAGCGGGCCCCGCTGGGAAGGGAATTCGCCGGGCGCCTTTGGCCTGCCGCTGGAAGCCTGCGCGGAAATTCTGACCGTCCGTGGCCTGCTGCCCCGCGCCTCCGAACTGCCGGCCTGCCAGATCGAGCTCGCGACGGCTGCCTTCCACCAGACCACCGATGACGGCCAGCGCGTGAAGCTGGGCCTGGGGTCGAGCGCCGCCATCGTCGTTGCGCTGACGGGCGCCCTGCTGCGGCTCGCTGGTGGCGCCCCCCTGCCACGACAGGAACTGATCGCCATTTGCTGTGAAGCGCACCGCCGGCTCCAGGGCGGCAGCGGTAGCGGGATCGACGTGGCCACGGCGATCACCGGTGGCGCCGTCGCCATCGACTTCAGTCGCCAGTCGGGTCCTGACGCCGGGGTGCCCCGGGCCCATCCCGTGTCCTGGCCGCGGCGGCTCCGACTGGTGGCCGTCTGGTCGGGCCAGAGCGCCTCGACGCCAGCGATGCTTGGCCGCTTGCAGGTCTTTTGTGCGCACGACCCGGCGCGATTCGCGAGTCACATGGGACGGCTTGGTGCGAACGCCGGTCAGGCGGTCGCCGCCTGGCGCGCCGAAGACCTCAGCGGTCTGTTCAGCGCGATCACCGGCTACGAGTCCGGACTCCGGCGGCTGGACGAGGCGGCGGGGATCGGCATCTTCTCCCTAGCCCACGAACGGCTGCGGGCGATTGCCCTGAAGCACGGCGCGGTCTACAAGCCCTCCGGCGCTGGCGGCGGGGATTTCGGCATCGCCCTGACAGACTCACGCACGGTGGAGCAGGCGCTGCGTGCCGGGTATGCCGCGGCGGGGTATTCAGTGCTGGATGCGGAGCTGTGCGCGCCGGGACTCAGCGTGCGTGGGGGCGGCACACAGCCTGGCCTTCGCAGGCTTGCCTAGGACGCGTGTTCAGTGGACGTAGCGGTAATACTCCACGCCCGCATCCTGGAACGCGTGGCCGACCTGTGAGCCAATCCGCTCGATCACAAACTCCGCCGCCGTCGCCATCTTGAGGTCGGCTGGCTCTGCCCCGTCGCGCAGAGCCAAGTACTGGTCCGCCGTAATATCGATGGCTGGGCGCAACGCCTCTTCCAAGTGAATTCGGCGCGCCGCGCTCTCCCAGCCGGCAACGACCTGAAGCGGGATCGCGTCGGCCGCATTGCCGCTGCCGTAGCCAATCGTCAGGAGTTCCTGGCCGGCGAGGGGAGTGCCGCGGCCTGCGGCGTCGGCCAGGCCTGCGGCGAGCCAGGCCGGCAGTGCGCCAGTGTAGAGGTTGCCGACTTCGCGCATCCACTCGGCGCCGAGTTCCATCTTGGCCTGCACGTGGGTCCGGAAGGCCTCGCTCTGCCGGAATACCTTGAGCACAGCCATGCTGAGCGGAAAGACTTCGTCCTGAATGCGCTCACTGACTGCCAGCAGGTTGAGCTCCGGCGCGGTGTTCATTTCCGTCAGGACCTCGCCGATCAACACACCAGCACCCCTGCAGTAGGTGGCCAGTTCCTCCTGGTCCGACGCTCCGCCCTGGGCCAGCGCGAACAGGTAGGCCACGCCAAAGCCGGTTTCCGGCATCCGCGCGTAGGGCCGATGAATGAAGATGGCCTCCACGCTGCGCAGGTAGGTGGCCGGGTCGAGCTTCCGCCGGGCGTACATGTCGTCGAGGGCGCGGCGCACTTCGTCCACGTAGCAGTTTGTCGAGTAGCGCCCGTTGTAAACCGGGATGTCGAGGGAGTGGGTATGGCCGTTCAGCCGACCCGTGAGCGGCTTCCGGAAATCGATGCCCCGGTACTCCGAGGCCGTCCCCGCGTGACGCAGGTTAATGCTGGCCAGGCGGGGCACCGACTCGAGGAGCATGGCCACGGCGCCGGCACCTTGGGTGGGCTCGCCGCTGCTCCCGCGCTCGTAGAGAGCCTTGTCGGAGCAAATGACGACCGCCAGGCTGTCGTCGCCGTCTGTGCTGAGGAAGCGCACCGCACTCTTCAGAGCGTAGATGCCCCCCAGGCAGGCGTGCTTGAACTCGGGCACCTCGCAATTGCGAGCGATCGGGGGGAGGCTCATGGCCCGCAGGGCCTCATCTACCATGCCCTTCACGATAATGGCGCCCGCCGAATTATCGGTGCTGGACTCCGTCCCGAGGGCCAGGTAGCGGATGCGGGTGGGGTCCACCTCGTAGTTGCGGATCAGGCGCAGCAGCGCGTTAGCCGCCATGGTGTAGACGCTTTGGCGGGGGCCGAGCAACCGGAAGCCGGAGCCCACCACGTGCCGGATCTTCTCCCAGTCCCCGCCCGTCCACTCGCACCAATGCTGGAGGTCCACCCGGTAGGGCGGCAGGTACAACGCCATGCCGCTGAGGCCCGGATCGCCGGCAGCGGGAGATGCGGTTGCTTTGGGTTGTTTGCTTGGCGCCATGCGCGTGCCGTCGGGAGTCGGTGGCAGAGGGTATCAGCCCACCACCGCGAGGTTCATTGCACGGTGATAGTGGTGGGCGCGGAGAGCAGTGGCGGATTGTGGGGCACGTGGTTGCTGTCACCCAGCAGGAGCTGCAGCGTGTGCGGGCCTGGCGCCAGCGTGAGCTCCACTTCCGTCTGGGCCTGCCCGAAGTGCAGGTGCTGCGCGTCCTTGGGGATCGGTTGTCCGGGGTCCGGAGCCGGCACATCCACCAGCAGGTGATGGTGGCCAGTATTCGCGGCAGGATCACCGGCCGGGGCCAATAGCATGCCCTGCAGCTCAAACACCACCTTCACGGGGGAACTGACGATATCCCCACTTCGCGGACTGAGGATCGCCACTGAGGCGCCCTCCGACGACTGGGTGCGGGGCAGCGCTGCTGCGGCTGGCGCATTGGTTGCCGGCGTCGCGTTGGCCTCCGGGGCCTGGGGTGCGGGTGGTGGTTGACCACAGGCGGCAAGGGCCAGCCCCAGCGCTGCTACCGACAGAAGAGGCCAGGAATGGTTATGCATGTCGAGATACTAACCGACCACCCCGGCGGTGTCATGAAGTGGCAGAGCCGCTGGCCGGACCACCCGCCGTAGTTCCGCCGGATCAAAATCGTCCACGCCCGTGATGGCCAACACCGCGGCATCGAACTCCTGCAACTGACGCGCCTCTTCCGACGAGATCACGCCGAGCTCCCGGGCCTGCTCGAGGCGTTCATGCACCGCGCCCGGTTCCAGCAGTCCCGCCCGCATGGCGTCCCGGACCCTGGTTTCCACCGGCGCCAGCTGGTCCGCGGTTTCCAGTACCGTCTGCAGCTGGCCCAGGGGGGAGTCGGGCTGGCGCGCGGCGAAAATCCCGTCGCACAGCCGG
>CAYMKJ010000157.1:0-3294 GCA_964391025.1 uncultured Chromatiaceae bacterium | reverse complement strand
GGCCCGCTCCGGACGGTTGCGCGGGTAGAGGTCGGCTTCCATGGACGCGCGCAGCGCGATCGGTGCATCCGGGAACGGCCCCAGCACGGATTGACTGCCGATGACGATGATCTGGTCGTCGTCGGCAATGGCCCCGGCCGCGCGAATCAGGTGTTCAAGCTCGGAACGCGTCATAGATGCGCCTGCGCTCCACGGTGGTGAGGACCCCAGCAAAGGGCGAGGACTGACGCAAGCGGGTGGCATTTTCGCTCTGTTCCGTGATCAGGCCGGCCACCTGTGGCCAGGGCCGGGCAAGAATCCGCTGCCATTCTGCAAGGTAGTGCGGCTGCGCACCGCTCGCCTTTCTGCGCCAGGCAGCGAGGTTGCGGCGAGCGATGTCGATCAGCGAGGGATCGGCCATGATCTTCTGCGCGATCAGGCAGTGCAGCGCCAGACTGCGCGCGTCCAGCACCCGGTGAGACGAGAAGGGGCGTGCAGCCTGCGAATCCACCCGGGGCACCCAGGTTGCTACGGTCTTGAGGCCGGCGGTCTTCTGGCGCGCACGATACTGGCGCATCCGTTCCGCGGCGGGCACGGCGGCGCCGGTTGGGGGGCGTCCTCTGGTTTTACGGGCGGTGGCCATGCACATATCGTAACGCGTTACGATAAATAGGGCAAGCGCCGTGACGACGGATCATTCGGGGCCAGCCGCAGCGACATTCATCGGCGGCTGAGGCAGCCGATCTCGATCCTTGATGCGCGCGAAGGATTCGCTGTACTCAGAGACGCGTTCCCTGCCTCTCTGGTCTAACTTCCCTGTTCTGTTCTGCAGGGAATGGCCCAACAACCCCGCGTCCCGTCAGGCCACCAGCCGATCATGAGTGGCCCCGAGTGCGCGCTTTCCCGGGGAATTCCCTGCAATTTCCCTGCACATCAGGGAAGTCGGGCCTGAGCCCGTATCGGTCTGCACTTCACCCACCATCGGTCGATGCCGAACTTTTGTTTCCACTGCACCACCGCGTACGACATCCTGCGTCACAATGGCGTGGCGGTCGGGAAGCGCGATTATTTAGGGCCGAACTGACAGTGTATTTATCTCTGCACCGCAATCACCCCTGCGCACCCTCCACCAGATCCCGGCGTGTGAGAATCTCATTCAGCGCCAGGTTGATGTAGTAGTTCGATCGCCCCACCTTCATCTTTTTTACGAAGCCGCCGACGGTCAGGGCATCGAGGTAGCGGGTGGCCGTAATTCGCGAGACTTTAAGTTCCCGCTCGACGAATTCGATCTTCGTGTAGGGATGGGTGAAAAGGTTGTTGATCAGGTCCTGGCTGTAGAACCTGAACTCCGCACGGATCCGGTGCTTGTAGTCCATGAGCGCCGCTTTGATGTCCCCCACGGTTCCTATCGTCTGCTGCGCGGTCTGCTCCACGGCAGTAAGCATGTACAACACCCATTCCTGCCAGACCGCCGGCGCGTCGGCCTGCTCTCGCACTGCCTGGAGGAGGCGGTAGTAGTCGGGCTTGGTGCGCACGATGTGGCGTGAGAGGTAGAGGACCGGGATGTCGAGCAGGTCCTTCTGCACCAGGTAGAGGACGTTCACGATCCGGCCGGTGCGGCCATTGCCATCGTAGAAGGGGTGGATGCTCTCGAACTGGTGGTGGATAAGGGCCATCTTGATCAGCGGGTCAGCATCGAAGGCCGTGTCGTCGTTGATGAAGTGCTCCAGGTCCCGCATCAATCCAACGATCGTGGCCGGGTCTTGCGGTGGCGTGTAGACCACCTCTCCGGCTGCGTTCTGCAACGTGGTGCCCGGCAGCTTGCGGAACCCGGCCGAGTTCCGCTCCAGGGCCTCCTGGATTTCAATCATGTGGTTGGCAGTAAGCAGGCCGCTCTTGCTCACCAGGCGGTAGCCCGCGCGCAGCGCCTCGATGTAGTGCCGTACTTCCTTGGCCGCCGGTGAGGCGAAGAGGTCCGGGTAGGTTGCGCTCCGAAACAACTCGTCGTGGGTGGTGACGATGTTCTCGATGGCTGAACTGTCTTTAGCCTCCTGCAGGGTCAGAGTGTTAATCAGGATGCCCTGGTTCGGGATGGAAGCAGCCAGTCCCTTCAATTCGGCGAGCTTGCGACCTGCCACCGCCGCCTTTTTGAGGATAGCTGGCGATTCGAAGTTGCCCGGAAGGAGCCGTGTGAGCGGTTGCAGCAGGTGAACCGTCATTGGCGGTATCCGGCCGGCCCGGCACCGTGCATAAGAAAGGGGCGTTTACTATGCAGGTCCGGGCTCATATGTATAGAAATCTACCGTTATCTATACATATATGCCAGTGGCGGTGCCGGGTTTCGGCTATCTGGCAACCATCAGCAGCCCAATAGGCTTGGGGCCCGGGACTCCACGCATCTTTCTAGACATCTTGCCTGACCCAGCCCCGTCTCCAACCGGCGGGAAGGCATCCAGGACAGCTGCCGGGTGGCCAGGTCAAAACGTCGGGACTTGTATATAACCCCCGACGTTTTGTATCCTAGCGCTCACCATGGCCACCCATCGCGACAGTGAGATCCCTAAAGTCGTGCGGCGACTCGGCATCGTGCGCACCGCTGAGCTGGAGGCGCACGGGATTCCCCGGAGCCAGCTCTACCGGCTCGTGCGCCAGGGCCTGATCGAGCGGCGCGCCCGGGGACTCTACGTCGCCAGCAAGCACCCGATCACCGCCGAGCACACGCTCGCCCAGGTCGCCAAGCGAGTCCCGGGCGGCGTCTTCTGCCTGCTGACGGCGCTGCGCTTTCACGAGCTGACTACTCAGGCGCCGGCGGAGCTGTGGATCGCGCTGCCGGAGAAAGCGCGTAAGCCGAGGCTGGACTACCCACGCCTGCGGGTCGCGCGCTTCTCGGGGCCGGCGCTGACCGAGGGCATCGAGACGCATCGCGTGGAGGGCGTCGAGGTTCGCGTCTACTCGGCCGCCAAGACGGTCGCCGATTGCTTCAAGTACCGTAACAAGGTCGGCGTCGACGTGGCAGTCGAGGCCCTGCGGGATTTCAGCCGTCGCCATCGTGGTGGCGCGACTGAGCTGGCCCGTTACGCGCGGATCTGCCGGGTCTCTCGCGTGATGCAACCGTATCTCGATGCGATCGCATGACGGGTGGCAAGAGCAACCTTCCCGCATCCGTCGCTGCGCGTTTACTCCACCAGGCGAAGCAGACGGGCGGGCCTGGCGTTGCCGGACGATCCTGGCAGCCAGTTCGCGGGGTTGATCCGGGCGTTCCTCCTCCCGATCCTTGATGAGATTCGAGAAGGTGACGGACGCCCGGGGACGTGG
>CAYMKJ010000156.1:0-7253 GCA_964391025.1 uncultured Chromatiaceae bacterium | reverse complement strand
CGGCAACCGCTCGCGAGGTGGAGGAAAAGACCGTGCGGATGGTGGACGACGCGCGCTAGGCCGGCACGAATCCGGGCTTGCCGATGACGTCCTGGCTCGATCCCCTCCTCGCCACCCTTCTGGCAGCCCTCGCCCTCCCCCTGTACAGCCTGGCCACCGTCTTCATCGTGGCCCTGCTGTCCGGAACACTGTTGCCCATGGGCAGCGAGCCCGTGGTCTTCGGCCTGATCACGCTGAACCCGGCGCAGTTCTGGCCCGTCATCCTGGCCGCCACGGCCGGCGGGACCGTCGGCGGCGGCATCACCTGGCTGATGGGCTACGGTGCCGAACGGGCCTATGAGCGAATCAGGGACCATGCACCCCGGGAGCATCGTGCGCTGGCCTGGCTGGAGCGCTTTGGCCCGAAGGCCTGCCTGCTGGCCTGGCTGCCGGTGGTCGGCGATCCCCTCTGCGGCGTCGCCGGGTGGCTGCGCCTGCCCTTCTGGCCCTGTCTAATCTATATGGCTATCGGGAAGTTTGGGCGCTACGTGCTATTCACAACTTTGCTGCTGTGGGTATTTCCCGGTCAGTTGTTCGTCGGTTCCTCAGCCGTCACCACGGTAAAGTCGGTGGCCACCGCCGTGGTGGTAGCCGGGCTCGCGGCCAGCTGCGTGAACACCATCGTCGTGCCAGGCCCGACCACGGTGGCCACCCGGGTCAGAAACTCCGGCGGAACCTTGATCACGTCCAGGAGCTGGTCGGCGGAGACGATGTCCTCCCGCTCGCCGGAGACCATGAGCCAGCGGGGGATCGGCTTGCCGGTGGTCGGGTCCAGCGGTCCGACGCCCGAGGGCTCGAGCCGGGTCAGTACATGCAGGGTGACCTTGCGCTTCGGACCGGCGACGACAAAAGTCCCGCGGCCGATCTCGACACCCCCGCGGAACACGCTGATACGCCGGTCCTCGTTGGTAAGCAGGACAGTGACGGGACCCTCCGGCGCCGCCTCCGGTTGCCAGACGAATTCGGCTGAGAGCGTCGGCTCACCAACCGGTGCGCCCGCTACATCCACCGGCGCGACCAGGCCCGGGTGGGCCACGGTGCTGGAGAATTCCTGCTCGTCGGAGACCACCACGGTCAGCCCGGTCTTCGTCGCACCGTACAGTTCCCGGGCGAACTCGTAGGGCATGCGCACGCAGCCGTGGGACGCCGGGTAGCCGGGCAGCCGGCCCGCGTGGAGCGCAACGCCCGACCAGGTGAGCCGCTGCATGTAGGGCATCGGCGCGTTGTCGTAAATGTTGGAATAGTGATCCTCGTGCTTCTGCAGGATCGTGAACACGCCAGTGGGGGTTTCGTGACCCTTCTTGCCGGTGGACACCGTGGACGCGCCAATTAACACGCCGTTTCGGTACACGTAGGCCTTCTGCTCGGGCAGGGACACGACCATCACGACCGGCCCCTGGGGCGAGACCTCGGGAACCCAGAGGTACTCGCCGGGCTTCAGCCTGGCCGGCGCCAGCTTTACGTCGGTCCCGAGGGTGGAGGTGTTCCTGGGCGGCGCCTTCCCGGCAGCGTCGAGGCCCGGGAAACCGGCAAGAAGCGCGACAAGGAGGGCGATGAGGTTGGGCTGGATTTTCATGGGGTGAATTATACGGGCACGGGGGTATCATCAGGCCGGGATCACGCACGGCCCCAGGGCCGCAGGGGAGCGCCGATGGGTACCGTTAACGAGATACTGAATGCCAAGGGCCGGGATGTCTGGTCCACCCCCCCGGACTGGATGTTCTTCGACGCTCTCCGGTTGATGGCCGAGAAAGACGTCGGCGCGCTTCTGGTGATGGAGGGTGCGAAGCTGGTCGGCATCGTGACCGAGCGGGACTACGCGCGGAAAATCGTCCTGGCGGGCAAGACATCCCGGGACACTCCCGTGCGGGACGTGATGACCACCCGGGTGCTCTGTGCCCGGCCGGATCAGACGATCGAGGAATGCATGGCACTGATGACCGACAAGCGCACCCGGCACCTGCCCATCCTGGATCACAAGCACGTCGTCGGCCTGGTCTCCATCGGCGACCTGGTGAAGGCCATCATCCGCGAGCAGAAATTCGTCATCGAACAGCTGCAGCAGTACATCTCCGGTTGACAGCCGACAGTCGCACTGACCGGCGACACGGCATCGCCCGGACACTGTCGAAACTCGGGCTGGCCTCACGGACGGTCGCCGCCGGCTGGGTGCTGGACGGCCGGGTGGCGGTGAACGGCCGCATCGTCCGGGACCCGGAGTTTCCCGTTCTGCAGGCCCGCGACCGGCTGACCGTGGATGGCCGCCCCGTCGCTGCCAGTGAACGGATTTACCTCCTGCTCAACAAGCCCCGGGGCCTGGTCACGACCGCCGCCGATGAGCAGGGCCGCGCGACGGTCTATCGGTGTTTCGATGGCGCCGGACTGCCCTGGCTGGCGCCCGTCGGTCGCCTGGACAAGGCCAGCGAGGGGCTGCTCCTGTTCAGCAATGATCCCGAGTGGGCCGCGGGGGTCACCGACCCGGTCACCGGGCCGGACAAGACCTACCGGGTCCAGGTCGACAGGCTGCCCGCGCCCGAACTGCTGGCGAGACTCGTCACCGGGATCGATCGGGGTGGCGAACACCTGGGGGCGAAATCCGCTGAGCTGCTCCGCACCGGTGAGAAGAACGCGTGGCTCGAAATCGTGCTCGCGGAAGGCCGCAACCGGCACCTCCGGCGCCTGCTGGAGGCCCAGGGCATTTTGGTCCTCCGGCTGATCCGCGTGGCCATCGGCAGCCTGGCGCTTGGCGATCTCGCCAAGGGTCAGTGGCGTCGGCTCGATGCCGGGGACCTGGCGCAGGTCGGCACGCCGCCACCAGGCTGAAGGTGCGCGGCGCAGTACCGGGACGGCGTGTGCGTGTTTACTTCGTCGTGGCCAGTGATGTGGCCAGTGCCGGCTCAAGCTCACCCTGCAAAACCGAGATCAGCAACCCCTGGTAGTAGTCGGTGTCCGGCCTGCTCGCTGCGCTCCTGAGAAAGCCACCCATTTCTTCCGGCGTCGCCTGGACCCGGCAACCGGCAAAGCGGCCGCGCAGGACGTGATGCGGGTAACTCACTTGCGCGGCGAGACGACCGGCCCGCGCGGATCTCACCCAGAGGTCCTCAACCTTGCAGGGGTTCGCAGCGATGCCCTGCAAGCCGGCATCGATGACGTAGCCGAGTACGAACTGGGCCTGCTCCGAACCTGCGGCAGCGGCGCGTTCCAGATAAGGCAGCGCCCTCTGGGTCTGCTGGTCGTAGAACCAGGCACGGCCGAGCTGGTATTGCAGCCGCGCGTAGTCCGGTGAACCGGGCGCCGCCTTGTCCGCATCCGCTGTGCACGCGGCGATCGCCCCGGGCAGGTCCACGTCTTCGGTCTCGACTCCGGGCGCGACGCGATCGGGATCTTCCGGGTGCGCGGCGAGGCGATCGCAGGCCGTCACGGTGGCCCCGGGAAGGCTTTCAGTCGCCGGCAACGGGACAAGAGCCGATGCCCCGCTTGCCCCGCCTGCATCCAGCCAGGCCAACGCGCGTTTCTCAAGATACGGGTAAAACGGATTAGAACCGATGCGGGCCAGCTGCTCGAGGGACACCCGCAGCGCATCGCGTTCGCCATGCAGCGCCAGCGTCCCGAGCCGGATGCCGTAGAACTCGGACTCATCAGGGGCGAGGCCATACACCGGGTCATTGACCGGGAATGGCACCGCGATGTGGGACAGTGAGTACACCCCGGGCGGATACTCGAGACCGATGGGCTGCTCGATGATTTCCCGCGAGCCCGGCGCCACCGACTTCTGCACGGCTTCACGACTCTTGGGGCCGGCATTGGTGACAATGTCCAGGCGGTAGGCGCGGGGCTCCCCCGTGAACAGGGTCCGGAGAAAGTTCCGGTCTGCCGGCTTGAAGACTGTCGAGAAGCCCCCCAGCCGGTTCAGGTCGAACAGCACCAGCTCGCTGCCGTTCGCCGGAAGTTCATTGAACAGGGTCCGGACGACAGCGGCAGTGCTGACCGTGGCGTCCAGCACGGACTGAAAGGCGAGTATCGGCGGTATCCGGTTGAGCTGCCCATTGGCCTTCAGGCGCTTGATGCGGCCGGCAATCTCAGCAGTCAACGCGTGGGTCTGGATCGCGCCATTGAGCGGGAACGAGTTGTACTTGAAGGGATTGAACTCGGGTTGCACCGCGGTCCACGCGGACTTACTGAAGTACGGAATGAATGACAAGGAATCGAGGACACGGGACAGCGCTGCCGCCGGCGAAATCCCGATCATGGGTGACAGCAGCAGAATCCGGCTCGCACGGGGCAGCGCCGGGTCGTCGAGCGCATCGAGCTGGTGCTTGACCGTGAGCGCGGCACCGTTGGAATAACCGACCATCACCAGGGGCAGATCGGGACCGATCTGCGCCCGCACCGTGCGTGCGCCCAGGCGAGTAGCGGCGAGCCAGTCCTGCCAGACTGAACCTTCAAGGGATGCGGGCACCGTGCCGTGGCCAGGAAGGCGCAGCACCAGGACGTAATAACCGCGCGCGAAGAGCGCGTTGGCAAGCGCCCGCAGGCTGTAGGGGGAATCGGTCAGCCCGTGCAGCAGCAGCGCGCCCCCTCTGGGCTGCGCTGGGACCAGCTCAAAGGTACGGTTCCAGTCGGTGGGAAAGTTCCACTGATAATTCGGACTGCCCTTCCAGTACCGGTTGCCAGGCACCTGCTCATCCTGCGGGATGGAGACTTCCAGCGCGGCGCGGGTCTCTGCAAACAACGCCTTTTCCCGCTCGCGGTACTGGGCAAGCGTGAAGTCGGCGCCGATATCCGCTGCCGTCATCTCGAGCTGCGGGGCCTGGGTGTGCCAGGGCTGCAGATCCGCCTGCCGGCGCGCCTGCAGCGCATAGATCAGCACGACGGTCGCGAGCACCAGCACCGCTGCCGTGACCGCAGTGACCGTCCAGCGAGCGATTGTCCGGTGCAGCATTCCGCAAGGTTACAGCCCAGCACCCGAATGACAAGCGGCCGGAAGGCGGGCACAGTGGCTGTGATGGACACCCTGTTTCAAATCATCCATGAGGACGCCGAGCTGCTGGTGATCAACAAGCCGGCAGACCTGGTGTGTCATCCCAGCAAGAACGGCGAGCTGTCCAGCCTCATCGGCCGGGTGCGCCTGCATCTGGGCGCTGACTCCCGCCCGCACCTGGTGAACCGCCTCGACCGGGAAACCAGCGGGGTGACGCTCGTCGCGAAGACCAGTGAGGCCGCCCGGGAACTGGGCAAGCTCTGGCAGGCCCGCCGGGTCCACAAGGAATATCTGGCCATCGTCCACGGCCACGTCCCGGACGACAGCGGTCTGATTGATGCGGCGCTGGGCAAGGACGTGGGAAGTCGCGTCGCCATCAAGGATGGCGTGCGCGCCGACGGAGCGGCGGCGCAAACGGAGTTCGAAGTACTGAGCAGGTTCACGCGGACCGATGGCCACTTCACCCTGCTCCGCGTCCTGCCCCATACTGGACGGAAGCATCAAATCCGCATTCACCTGGCGCACCTCGGGCACCCGATCCTCGGCGACAAGATCTACGGCGGCGACGAGGATGCCTATCTGGCCCTGGTGGAAGGTCGGCTCACGGCTGAACAACGGACCGCGCTGATCGTTCCCAACCACGCCCTGCACGCCCGGGCGGTGCGCTTCGACTGGCGCGGCCAGCCCGTGGAGTTTTCCTGCGAGCCGGAGAACTGGTTCGGCGAGTTTGCCGCTACCTCTCCATCCACTTCATCAGGGCCGCCATCCGCTGGGTGAAGGCGGCGGGGTCCTGCTGCTTGATGCGCATCGCCTGGGTGGCCTGTTCGATGCTGATCACCGGCTCGTACTCATTGGCCAGCAGCGCCTCGACCACCCGCGCACCGCACTCCTCCGCGCTCATCCCCGCGTCGGCGCCCCAGTCATCCTTGCCATACTCCGAGCCGTCACCGGTCAGGGCGTGGGTGGCCACATTGCTCCGGATGCCCGCGATCACCAGCAGGCACACATTGATGTGGTAGTCGAGCATCTCGATGCGCAGGCTTTCAAAATAGCCGTGCAGCGCATGCTTCGCCGCGCAGTAAGCCGAGTGATAGGGCATGCCGTGCTTGCCGGCCACGGACGAGGTGACGACGACGTGGCCACTGCGCTGGGCCATCATGCGGGGCAGTACCAGCCGGGTGAGCGCAACGGGGGCGAAAAAATCCACCTCCATCACGCGGCGGTCCACCTCCGGCAGGGTGTCCTTGATCAGCGAGCGCTGGCCGATGCCCGCATTGTTGATGAGGACATCCAGGCGTTCGTACCGCTCCAGCACCTGCTCTGCCGCTGCCTGGCGCTCCGGTTCGCTGGTGAGATCAAAGGGCAGAACGTGCACGCTGCCCGGCCCCTCCGTACAGCTGGCCTTCACCCGCTCGAGTTCGGCCCCGCGGCGCGCCGAGATGATGAGGTCCGCGCCCTCCCGGCGAAACACCCGGGCCAGCCCTTCGCCAACGCCCGAAGAAGCCCCGGTTATCCAGACCGTCTTGTTATGGAATCTTGGCGGGCTTGCGCTCATTGGCGAAGGTTTCCCAGGTGGTCATGTTGGGCGCGGTCCAGCTTGTCGGCGCGTGCAGGTACTTGGGGAAATTCTTTTCCGTGTAGGCCAGCACGTGGGGCGGCAGCTGCTCGACGCTGTTGAGCGAAAAGACGTTGGTGATCCCGACGATGCCGCCCGAACGGTTGTCCATCAGCATCCAGGGGTGCCAGGGGGCGATCTTCTGCCAGGCGCCGGTGTAGGGCACCTTCAACAGGTCCGGATCGTTCAGTTCGGAGAGACGGGCGTGCAGCTGGAAGTACTCGCTGGTCCGGTACCAGTCGCCGAACTGCTCCCGGGGCCATTTGGCGGGCGGCAGCGGCGTCGGCCAGCGGGTGTTGACTGCAAAGGAAACGGCCGCCCGGTCGTTGAAGACCTCCCAGGGCAGGATGAAGGGAAACTCCACCGTCTGGACACCGCTCTCCTTTGTGCCGAAAGTCTGCTTGAAACTCGTGGCGTAGTAGGAGTTGACCGGGTCGTTGTGGGTCTGGAACACCTCGACCGTCTCGCCAGTGAGCGGGTTCTTCCACTCATCGAGAATCCGGTCTTCCTTGAGATCCAGGTAATACAGCACCTCCCGGTGGAGATTCTCGTAGCGGCCATCCGCCAGCCGGGTCACCCGGCTCATGCCAAAGCCCTGCACGCGGAACAGTGGCTTGA
>CAYMKJ010000155.1:0-8036 GCA_964391025.1 uncultured Chromatiaceae bacterium | reverse complement strand
CCGTCGATGACCACCGTGGCGCTCGGCGCACCCGGTGTGCCGGTGATCTGTTGTGCGTCGAGGGGCGCAATGGGCGCTACGGCCAGCGCGACAAGCACAACGGCTGTTGATCTGACTGAGCCTCTCATAGGGAACTCCTGGTTTTTACCACCGGACCAATTGACTCCGTCTGCTCGACGCCTGGCGGCTTCCAGCTGCCTTCACCGGCGGGAAGAATCGAGGGTGCCTCCGTCTTCGGCCAGTATAGACGCATGACGAGGTAGATCGGGCCGTTCGGCGCCGGCAGCCAGTTCGACTCCAGCTCCTTGCCCGGTGAGTCCTTCTGGATATAGAGGATCAGCGATCCATCCTCTTTCTTCTTCATGCCCGGCAGCATCGGCGAGTTGATCAGGTAGCGACCGATCGGATTCTCGATCAGCAGCTGGCTCTTCCCGTCATACATCGTCACCGACCAGAAAGCGTTCACGGGCGGGAACTGGTCCGCGGAGAAGGTCAGCGTGTAGTTGTGCTTGCTGCCGTCGAGCGTCTCGCCGGTCGTGTCCACGCGAGTCATCGGATACATGGCCTCGACGGCATCATTGCCGTAGATGCCACCCCTGGCGGCGGCGGCACGCTTCAGCCAGTCGCCGCCGTAAAAAGCGCTGTCGCCAAAGAGCGATCCGACCTTCCAGCCGTTCTTATCTCTCATTCCACCGGCCAGATACTGGTCCACCTTCTCGTCGCCCTCTTTCATCGCCAGCAGGATGGCGGCCTTGTGCTCCACCGAGAGATCCTTGAACTCAAAGGTCTTGCCCGGGCCGATGCCAATACTGGCGAGCCTGGCACGGATCGGTCTGGTCACCGGCGTCTCCGGCACAAACTGCAGGGCGGCGTCGAGATACGCGTAGAAATTCGCCTTGATCCCTGCCGTCGTGGCCGGGACAAACTTGATCGCCGGCGCCGCGGCCGGCGCGGGCTGCTTGAGGAGCGCGGAGAGCGGCTGCGCCTTGTAACCCGACTGCACCTTCACGACGTTGGGCATGTCGCCGTCGTTGAAGAGCTGAGTGCGGAAAATAGTCAGCGCGAAGGGCGTCGTCGAATGGAAGACCTGCTTGATCACCGCCGGCGTCGCGCCTGTCCAGCCGGGGCCGACCACAAGATAGTCGCCGGCTTCGGGGCCCGTCGCACGGCTGCCAATGTAGCCATAGTTGTAGACATTGCCGTCGATCAACTGCACCGAGTAGTAGCGCGCCTTCTCCACCGCGGGCACCGAAATCACCATGGGCTCGGCGCGCAGGTCCAGCCAGAGCATCGAATAGGGCGTGTCACTGTTGGGCGTGACGACGGCCGTGTCCTTGTAGGTGAAGACCCGGGCTTCATTGCTGATGGTATTGAACGGCGCCTTGTATTGCCCCGAGTTCTTGTCGATGACGAACTCGTTCATCACCGCGTAATTCATCACGATCGGCAGCCCGTAGATGAACGCCTCCTCGGCGATAGACTTGGTTTCGGCGATGCCCGGTGCAGCGATGCCTGCCTTTTTTTCCGCCTGATCGCTAGCGGTAACGGGGTCGGCCTTCTTTCCGCAGCCGGCTAGCAGTGCAACGACGATGGCGCTACAGAAGGCGCCGACGAAAATCACGTGCCTTGCTGTGTTCACGTTTCGTGCCTCCAGATGTTGCTGCGTTCTCATCAGGCGAGTGCGAAGATACGCACCGCTCCATCTTAAGGCAATCCGATTCCTTCAGCGGTTAATCGTGACTTCGCTGCTGATAAGAGCACCTGTGAGTAAATCCCGTGAAACCCCAGCAGCGCCCGGAAGACGGGGCCGTGCCTTGGCTTGCCGGCCCCGACGTTTTGTTCCGGAATTACGGCCGACCCGAAGTACAGGCGCGTCCCGGGACCAATCCCGGTGTCCAGACCGGCGACCATCAGCCAGGACCTTGTCCGCCCCTGCAGGTCAGCCAACAGCAGCTGATTCTGGCTTCGCGCCTCAACGCGCCACGCAGCGAAGCCATCAGCCTTTCCTTCCGCTAATTGCTCCGCCTGAGCATCGGTGGACGGCCTGGATACTGCCCATTTCAAGATAAGCCGTTCGAGCTTGAACACCGGAGTTGTATAGAACGCGGCCACGAACTGTGCGTGTGTCACTGAGCCGGCAATGTCTGTGGCGTAGCAATCCGTGAACGCACCATTCCTGCGATGGAGGTCCAGCAATGCTCCGTCTGGAAGTGGGCAGGCGCGAACTGAGAACACCTGATCCGGCGGCCCGTTCAGGAACTGAGCACTGCCCGGAGTGCAACTCCGGCCATGGCCAGCACCACCAGGCACCCGAACATAAACACCTTGCGTCGGGCCGGCACATCGTTCGACCCGGTGTGGATCCAGGCATGGACGTACCGGCTTGCGACGAACAGCCATGCCAGTGACTGCGCAAGCACGCCCGTTTCATTCAGCTGCCACAGGATTATCGTAAGCACATAAAAGAGAACGGGAACCTCAAACTGGTTGCGAATGTTGTTGTTGATCTTCAAGACGCTCTCTGGCCAGGCGTCGTCGTGGAGCCCCCGGCGAGCAGGGTCAACAAGCCCGCCATTAACCGCCTTGGTCTTGGCGGCCGCCAGTGCGCCGTAGACGACGATGGTGAGCAGGACCTGGGCCAGCGGAGGCAGGAGTATCAGGTTACTTGGCATTGGCATTGTGGCTTCCGTGCCCGGGGATGGGCGCGAGTAACTGCTCGGTGCGCCTGACGCTCAGACACCCGGGCCAACCGGCGGATATTTCAGAAACTCCGGCGTGCTTTCCATGCGCACGGACAAGGCAACCAGACCCGGATGACTCTCCGCCGGCACGATGGCCGCGAGCATCGATTGCGTGAACTGCCAGGCTATTGCGGCAGTAATGCTTGCCTGGCTACGCGGCGCTGAAAAGGCAGATTGCCGAATCTGAACCTGTTGCTCCAGACCTGCGTAGGCTGCCAATAACTGACCCCTGACCCGTTCCATCCACGGCTCGTACTGAGCCGATGCCGGGCGAAGATTCCGTTCGTAGATAATCTGGGCGCTCTTCTCGCAAGCAGCCAGCGCAAGGCCGACCGCTCGCATTTCATGCTGCATTTCCCACAGGCTTTGGGACCACAACGAGTCTCCGCTGGTCTTTGTAGCCTCGACGAATTCCAGAATCAGTGACGAGTCCATCAGGACCTCCCCGTCGTCACAGACCAGCGACGGAGCCTTAACGACCGGATTGATGCTTCGAAACTTCTCAAACGTACTGAACACCGAGACGGCTTCGTGCTCGAATGGCACACCGAGAAAGTCCAAAGAGATGGCAACGCGCCTGACAAATGGCGAGTCGAGCATTCCGATGAGACGCATCGATTCCTCTTTCTTTAGGCGACTAACGTTGCGATAGCTGGCGCTTGACCGCGACCGTTCGGGGCGTCAGCGAACGAAGAGTGGTGTCAAGCGTCCGAGTTGATCGCCTGGTTGGACAGAAGTCGAACTTATTCCGGAGCATGGGGGCGAAGTAGCGACGCAATAACTCGAAAAAACACTATTGCGCAAATCAGCAGGAGCGCGACCAGTCCCGCGACATAGCTAGCAGACGGTTTCAGTGCAGGGAGCCCAAATGCGCAAGAGCCAAAACCGAACGCCGCGACTGCGGCAAGGCCTACATTTACAACATTCGTTCGAAGGCTGAAGCCGGCGTACCGCTTCATGCGCTTCGTCCGCATCACCACCCCCGGCGCGAACAACAGCAAGGTTCCGAATGCGGTCGCGGCAGAAGAACGCCACACCAAGTTCTCTGAGAATCCGTATAGCGCAGGGATAAACGGGACGAGTGCCAACATCGCCGTGCAGAGACTAACGATCAGCATGTTTATGAAGCGGCCCGCATCCACGTGCGTTTCGTCGCGAACTTGTCGGTCGCTCAAGGCGCTGGCAAGGCTGGCAAAGCCAGCGAATGCAACCGACAACTGGGCAATGACTAGCAGCAGATCAGATTCGTTTAGTGCCAGCATCTCTTCCACAACTGTCTAATGCTCCGGTTCAGCAGCGGCGCGCCAGCGCCGTCCGCATTTATGCTGCGATCAGGCCAGGTCGAAGCGGTCCAGGTTCATCACCTTGACCCAGGCCGCTACGAAGTCCCTGACGAACCTCTCCCTGCCATCGGCGCTGGCGTAGACCTCGGCATAGGCGCGCAGCACTGAGTTGGAGGCAAATATCAGGTCGTTGCGGGTGCCGGTGTACTTCACCTTGCCGCTCTTGCGATCCCGGCCTTCGAACACTTCAGCCTTGCCGTCCACCGCCTTCCACTCCGTGCCCATGTCGAGCAGGTTGACGAAGAAGTCGTTGCTCAGCACACCGACCTTGTCGGTGAATACGCCGTGCTTGTCACCGTCGCAGTTGGCGCCGAGCACGCGCAGGCCGCCGACCAGCACGGTCAGCTCGGCCCCGGTCAGCGTCAGCATCTGCGCCCGGTCGATCAGGAGGGCTTCGGTCGGAGCGCCGATCTTGCCCTTCTTGTAGTTGCGGAAACCATCGGCCACGGGCTCGAGCACGGCGAAGGATTCGACGTCGGTCTGCGCCTGCGCGGCATCCACGCGGCCCGGCGCGAAAGGCACCTCCACCGCCACACCGGCGGCCTTGGCTGCCTGCTCGACGCCCACGCTGCCGGCCAGCACGATCATGTCGGCCAGTGACGCCTTGCTCGAGGACTTCTGGATCTCGACCAGCTTGAGCAGTGCCTTGACCGCGCCCTTGTTGACCGCCCAGTCCTTCTGCGGGGCCAGGGCCAGGCGCGCACCGTTGGCGCCGCCACGCTTGTCGCCGCTGCGGAAGGTGGAGGCGGAGGCCCAGGCCACGGTGACGAGCTCGCTGACCGACAGGCCGGAAGCGGCGATCCTGGCCCTCACGTCTGCGATGTCCGCGGCGGTCGGTTTGTTGGTCGCAGACGGCAGCGGGTCCTGCCAGATCAGGTCTTCCTTCGGCACTTCGGGGCCGAGGTAGCGCGCCTTGGGGCCCATGTCACGGTGGGTCAGCTTAAACCAGGCGCGGGCGAAGGCTTCGGCCAAGGCCTGCGGGTCTTCGAGGAAGCGCCTGGAGATCCTGCCGAACTCCGGATCAAAGCGCAGCGTCAGGTCGGTGGTGAGCATGGTGGGCTTATGCATCTTGCCCGGCACATGCGCATCGGGAATGATTTCCGGCGCGTTCTTGGCGATCCACTGTTTGGCGCCGGCAGGCGATTTAGTGAGTTCCCATTCGTACTTGAACAGGTGCTCGAAGTAGTCATTGCTCCACAGCGCCGGGGTCTTGGTCCAGGTCACTTCCAGGCCGCTGGAGATGGTGTCCTTGCCGTGGCCGCTGCCGTAGTTGCTGGTCCAGCCCAAGCCCTGCGCCTCGATAGGCGCGCCTTCGGGTTCCGGCCCCTTGTGCGATTCCGGCGCGGCGCCATGCGCCTTGCCGAAGGTGTGGCCGCCGGCGATAAGCGCAACGATCTCTTCGTCGTTCATTGCCATGCGGCCGAAGGTCGCACGGATGTCCTTGGCAGCGGCCAGGTAATCGCCGCTGGCATTCGGACCTTCCGGGTTCACATAGATCAGGCCCATGTGGGTGGCGGCGAGGTTGTGGTCCAGCTCGCGGTCGCCATGGAAGCGCTTGTCGTCTGCCAGCCACTTGGTCTCCGCGCCCCAGTTCACGTCCATGTCTGGTTCCCAGACGTCTTCGCGGCCGCCGCCGAAACCGAAGGTGCGGAAGCCCATGGATTCCAGCGCGACGTTGCCTGCCAGGATGAAGAGGTCGGCCCAGGAGATCTGCTGGCCGTATTTCTGCTTGATAGGCCAGAGCAGGCGGCGTGTCTTGTCGATGTTGACGTTGTCCGGCCAGGAGTTGAGCGGCGCGAAACGCTGCTGACCACGACCGCCACCGCCACGCCCGTCGAGAGTGCGGTAAGTGCCGGCTGCGTGCCAGGCCATGCGGACCATCTGCGGACCGTAGTGGCCGAAGTCGGCAGGCCACCAGTCCTGGCTGTCTCTCATGAGCTTGACCAGGTCGGCCTTGAGCGCCTTGTAGTCGAGCTTCTTGAACTCTTTGGCGTAGTTGAACTTCTCACCCAGCGGGGTGGACTTGTTCGAGTGCTGGTTCAGCAGGTCCACATGCAACTGGTTCGGCCACCAGTCTTGGTTCGAGGCCCCGCCGCCGGCGGTGTGATGGAACGGGCACTTTGCTTCGGTTGACATGTCCTCTTTCCTTTTCTCTCTGATTTTGGTTCGTGTGGATGACCCCGACAATAGCTCAGAGTCCAGGCCGAAACACCATCAGCCAGAAGATCACCAGCACGCCGGCGAAGGAGCCCAGGGCCAATCGCGTCCAGCGCTGAAACAGGGCACCAAACTCGGCGGGCAGTACGCGGCCAGCGCCATGCCCCGCCGCCAGATCGCGCATCTTCAGCTCGGCTTTCACCAGGTATACCCAGCACATGCCCGCAATGATGTAGAGCGTCGCCACCGCGGCGAACCAGGTGGAGTGGAGCGGATACTCGAGCTGCCGCATCAGCAGGTAGCCGGTCGTGGGCTGAATCACGGCGACCGGCGCCGCGATAAACCACTCCGCGCGGACCGCGTTGCGTGTGGTAATCGCGATGGCCGCGGGATTTTTCGACCGGGCCGCCGTCACCATGAACCAGAAGGCGCCGATGCCCACGCCGAACATCAGGGCCGAGCTGACCACGTGGATAAGGCGGATAAGTTCGGCGGTCATGGTAGTGAGTATAGGAAATTGCACACAGTCGCGGGGTTCCTTCCCGGCTCGACGGGAGCAATCCCTGGCAGAAGGACCTGCTGCACGGCGACCACTGGGAGGTGTATAAAACGGTCAGGGACTTCGAGAATGGCCAACGTGACAGGGCGGTCTGGTCCAGCGGCCGCCTCAAGGAAGAGTTCTGATGACAGCACCCGAGCGGTCCAAAAGAAGTCGGCAGCAGCGCACAGAGGACCTGGCGCGGCGGATCGGCTCGCTGATTGAAGGTCTATCCATCGTCCGGGTTCTCAAGGCCGATAACCACGAGATCGTGGTCGAGTTGTCCGACGGCACACGCCTGTTCGTGCGCACCGAAGGTCAGCTCGATATCTCGGTTACCTGACGAACGAGGCCGCCGAAGGCAAGAAGGATTCCCTCTGCAGCAGCGGCAGCGTGGACGGGTTTCCCTTCTGCGCTCACCGTGTACTCACGGTAGCAGAAGGGATCCCGGCCGGGATGCCGTGGACTACGGAGTACGTTGTCGCGACGGTCGCGCGTGAACGCGCTCCTACGAGGTGGCGGCGCCAGTGGATGACGTGATCTGCACGTCGGTGATATTGAACAGCGACTTCCAGTCCTTCGCGATCAGCAGGTCCATCAGCTCGGAAGCCTTGCCTTCTTTTTTCCGGTCCATCTCGGCATCCAGCGTGATCAGCGCCTGGTCCACGTCCGGGCCGAACAGGTAGCGCAGGTACTCGGTTGGCACCCGCGGTTCGTCGCTGAAGCGCCCTTCCGCGTCGAAAGAAGCGGGCAGCATCGGCGGCACGTAGAAGACGTTCGGCTCCGTGCCAAATTCCGGGTGCAGGGGGAGCGCCACCTTCCACTGGTAGACCAGCTTGGCTATCGGCCCGTCCAGGTCCTCGAGAAAGCCCACGAAGCGCAGGCGACCCGGGCACTGGCGGGCACAGGCCGGGGCGATGCCCTGCTCCACCCGTGGAAAGCAGAAGATGCACTTCTGGGACTTCCGCTTCACGTAGTTGTAGTAGACCTTGTCGTAGGGGCAGGCCCGGTTGCACAGCCGGAAACCCTGGCACTTGTCCTGATCCACCAGCACGATGCCGTCCTGCTCGCGCTTGTAGATGGCCCGCACCGGGCAGGCCTCGAGGCAGGCCGGCTTGGTGCAGTGATTGCAGAGCCTGGGCAGATAGAAGTGGTAATTGTTCGGGTAGTCGCCAGAGCTGGTGTCCTCGTCCCAGTGGGAACCGTAGGTCATCGGCTCCTTTTGCTGGAGCCGTTCCTCGGTGCCCTTGAAGTAGA
>CAYMKJ010000154.1:0-2649 GCA_964391025.1 uncultured Chromatiaceae bacterium | reverse complement strand
AGGGCGGGACGCGGATCCACCTCATGGGGCGAGGCGACGAGCTCGGAGCAGGCGGCGTAGCACAGGCAGCGCAGCCCGGCCGTTTCGGCGGCCTGCCGGCCTTTCACGATCCGGCCAGGCACGATCCGGCTGGGTACGATCGGGTCTGGTGTCGTCGCCGGGATGGTGGCAGTGATTTGCATCTGCGGGTCCAGGTTCAAGTGCGTTCGGCTCAGAGCGGCCGGAGCGTTCTGTCTGGCAAGATACCCCGGTGATCTCCTACGAGGAAGCACTGCACCGCCTGCTGACCGGGATCAATGTGCTTCCCGGCCGGACGGTCGGTCTGGCCGGGGCCTCCGGCTTGGTCACGTCGTCGGCGATTTCGGCACGCCTCTCGGTGCCGGGCTTTGCCAATGCAGCGATGGACGGCTATGTCCTCGGGGCTGAGACGACCCGTGCGGCTACGCCTGAAACACCAGTCCAACTTGCAGTTTCTGGCCTGATAGCCGCCGGAGGCCCCGCCCCACGCGCGCAGGGGCCGGTCGCTTGGGAAATCCTGACGGGCGCTCCGGTACCCGCGGGACTGGACACCGTCGTCCCTCTGGAGCGCGTTACGCGCCTCGAAGCAACCGGTGGCGCCGGCCCCTGGGTCCTGATCACCGAGCCCCTCCATCCGGGCCAGAACATCCGCCAGACTGGCGAGGACTTCCTGCGGGGCCAAACGGTGGTGGACGCCAGCACGCGTCTGGGACCCCACCACCTGATGGCCCTCGCGGCCTGCGGCGTGGATGAGGTGCCGGTGGTCCCCGCCCCGCGTGTGGCGGTGCTGACCACCGGGAACGAATTGACCGAACAGGGCGCGGACCTTGCGCCCGGCCGCATCCGTGATGCCAACGGACCTTATCTCCGGTCCCTGTTGCCGCTGCTCGGCGCCAAGCTGACGACCCTGGCGACGGCCCCGGACAGCGCCGCCGAACTGGGCGAGCGGCTGCGTGCCCTGGCCGCAGGCGCAGACGTGGTCCTGACCACCGGCGGAGTCTCCGCCGGACGGCTCGACCTGCTGCCCGCAGTGGTGCGCGAACTCGGCGGCGAGGTGCTTTTCCACAAAGTGGCCATCCGGCCCGGCAAGCCCGTGCTCCATGCGCGCCTCCCGGGCGGCGCGCTCCTGTTCGGTCTGCCGGGCAATCCGCTGGCCGTCGCGGTGGGGATGCGCTTCTTCGTCATCCCGGCACTGCGCGCCCTGCAGTGCCTGGCGAGCGAATGTGCCTTGCCGGCGGTGACCACCGAACCTGTGCGGGGGCGCGGGACGCTGCGCTTCTTCGCCAAGGCCCGTGTCGAGGTGGAACCGACTGGCTGCCGACAGGTGCACATTCTCCCCGGCCAGGAATCCTTCCGGATCGCCCCGCTGCTGAAGGCGAACTGCTGGGCCATCGTCCCGGAAGGTGTGGTGGAGATTCCGGCGGGCGGCACGCTGTGGACGCTGCCCCTCTACCCTAATTTCTAGGAGCGCCGTGTAGGAGCGCCTTCAGGCGCGACCCCTCCGGCAATTCTAAAAGGCCGGTCGCGCCTGAACGCGCTCCTACACGGCACGATGCCGTGGCAGGCCGACCGCGTCGAGGATGAAGTCGGCGATGACGGGGATATTGGGCCGCGCCAGCACGGGAAGCGCCTCTCCCGGCAGCGGCGCATCACTGACGATCGCCAGCACCCCCGGCACGGTCCCCGCGATTGCCGGTACCGCGGCCCGGCGCAGCTCGAGGCGCGGGTGGGTGCCGGACTTCCAGCCCTCCACCAGCACCAGATCCACGCCAGACATCCGGCCCACGAGCTCATCGAGCCTGGGCTGGCTCAAATCGTCGAGTTCGCGAATATGGGCCACACGACGGGCCGACGCCACGATGACTTCGGTGGCGCCGGCGGCCCTGTGGAGATAGCTGTCCTTGCCCGGGTGATCGATGTCGAAAGCGTGGTGAGCGTGCTTGATGGTGCCCACGCGCCAGCCCCGGCCCACCAACTCCCGAACAAGCTCAACGATCAGAGCGGTCTTGCCGGAATTTTTGTACCCGGCAATACCGAAGGTTGGGAACAGCAGAGGTTGGTCGATCAGGCCTTCTTCGCCCAGACGCTGCACCAGCCTTTGCTGGCCACCAGCTTGCCAGGGAAGATCGCGCAGGGACGGTGGGCATCGCCCTCTTTGCCCTGGATCTGTGAGCAGTTAGCACAGTTCTGGTCCGGCGTGTAGCGCGCGGCGAGCGGGTTCTTGCGATCGACCTTCGCGGCGTCCTCCACATAAAGCAGCGCCTTCGCGGACGGGTCAGACGGGTCGAGCTTCGGCAATTTGTCCTTGGCAGGCTTCGCCGGGACAGCTGGAGTCGTAGCGGCTGGTGCCTGGGCAAACGCTGTGTTGCTGACAACAGCGCCCAGCAGCGCGCCGCCGGCCGGGACGGCGATCGCCACCTGGGCAAGAAAGCGACGCCGGGTTACTTCGGGTTTGTTCACGTGCAATTCCTTGAATGTCAGTGACCGCAATCGGGCGAGAGGTTCTTGGCGTCGCGAAG
This sequence comes from uncultured Chromatiaceae bacterium, assembly GCA_964391025.1. Classification (GTDB taxonomy): domain Bacteria; phylum Pseudomonadota; class Gammaproteobacteria; order Steroidobacterales; genus SHZI01. The sequence continues at coordinate 112 of CAYMKJ010000154.1, read as the reverse complement.
TCTAGCAATGGGGCGCATGAATCGCACCTTAAGAGGGCTTCACGAAAACAAGAACTAGCGCAACACGAACTGGAACGTGCGGCAGGCCGTGGACCGGACGGCCTGCTTGCCG
>CAYMKJ010000153.1:0-23051 GCA_964391025.1 uncultured Chromatiaceae bacterium | reverse complement strand
CCGCGCGCCGCCAGGCGGCTGGCCAGGGACTCCATGAAGACGTGGCGCATGTCGGCGCCCGCGCCGTGGGCCAGCACCACGACGGCGCGCGCCTCGGGCGGGCACAGGAGCCGAGCCGACACCTCGCCGATCCGCGCGCTCACCGCGAGGCGCAGCTCCTTGGCGGGCGGCAGGCGCTCGGGCATGCCCTACACCGGGACCAACGCGCCGCGCACGGTCGCGCCGGCCTCGCTGGCGAGCCAGCGGATCACGTCGGCTATCCGGGCGGGTGGAGTCCAGGCCCCGAAGTCCGCGTCGGGCATGGCCTCCCGGTTGGCCGGCGTGTCGATGGTGGTGGGCACGACGGCGTTCACGCGGATTCCGTGGTGGTGCAGCTCCTGCTGGAGCGCGCGTACCAGGACGAGAACGGCCGCCTTGGAGGCGGCGTAGGCGGCGATCCCGGGCGGCGCATCGAGCGCAGCTCGAGAGGCCACGCACACGATCGTCCCACGCCTGCGCGCGATCATGCCGGGCACCACGGCGCGCGACATGGCCGCCGCGCTGCGCACGTTCATCCGGTACATGCGGTCCCACAGCTCGAGGCCCGTCTCGTGGACCGGTGCGCCGCCGCCGAAGCCGCCTACGCCGTTCACGAGCACGTCGGCCGGGCCCGCCTGCTCGGCCACCGCGTGGGCCCCGGCCGCGTCGGCCACGTCGGCCTCCACCGCGATCAGGGTGCCCTGGGCGAGGGCCGTGCGGTGGGCGTCGGCCAGGCTCTCGCGCTCGGCCGCCACGATCCAGGGCACCACCACGCGGCGTCCGTCGCCGAGCGCCGCAGCCACGATGGCGCGACCCAGGGCGCCGGTGCCGCCCGTGACGATCCAGGTCTCGCGTGCGCTCACGCTTGCTCCTCGCTCGAGATCTCCCGGGCCCGGCCGGCCAGCCGGCGGACCGCGGGGTCGGGGTCGTCGCGCGCTGCCTCGGCCAAGCGCTCGGCCACCGCGCCGCCCGCGGCGACCAGGCTGGGCAGGGCCATCACGGCGGCGCGCCGCAGCGCCGGGTCAGGATCGCGCGAGGCCTCGAGCAGGGCCGTCTCGCTCTCGGGCCGCTCGGGGGCGAGCTTTTGCAGGCAGAAGATCGCCATGCGCCGCACGGCGGGCGTCGCGCCCGCGCGCACCAGCCCGGTGACGATGGGGGTCACCTCGGCGTGCAGCCGGCCCGCGTCCACCAGCAGGCGCGCGGCCTCCCAGGCCGTCTCGCCCTCGACACTGCCCAGGGCCTCCACCAGCACGGGGATGAGGCGCGGCGCGGGCGGGGCCAGCTCGGCCAGGGCGCGCGCGGCCTCGAAGCGGCTGCGCGGATCGTCGCCGCGCAGGGCCGCGAGCAGCCGCGCATCCACCTCGGGCAGGGTCCGTCCCAGGTGCACCAGCGCGTTCCCGGCCGCCCGGCGCACCGCCGCGGAGCCATCGCCCAGGGCCTGCGCCAGCGGCGCGAGCAGCAGCACGGCCGCGGGATCCAGGGCGATGGCCGCGCAGGCCGCGCGCCGGGCCTCGGCGTCCTCCGCGCGCAGCTGCGCCAGCAGGGGATGGCTCACGAGCGCACCAAGGGATGGCTCACGCGCGCCTCCAGGTGGCCTTGCGCGCGTCACCTCCGGCCTCGGCGCGCAGCGCCGCGCCCTCGGCCTCGAGCTTCAGCAGGTGCGAGCTCACCGAGAGCTCGGCAGCCTTGTGGAGCACCTGGGGCACGTCGGTGTAGACCCGGGCCACGATCTCGGGGACCGTGGCCGGCCCGCGCGCCAGGGCCGCCACGATCTGGCGCTCCCGCTCTTCGCGGTGTGCGAGGTACGCGAGGATCTTGGCGCGCCCGTCCTCGATGCAGGGCCCGTGGGCTGGGTAGATGCGCCCGGGCTTTTCGAGCAGCAGCCGCCGCAGCGAGGCCATGTAGTCCACGAGCGAGCCGCTCTCGTGGGGGATCACCGTGGTGCCCACGCCGAGCACGTTGTCGCCCGAGAACAGCGCGCCCTCCTCGGCCAGCATGAAGCACAGGTGGTCGGGCGCGTGGCCCGGCGTGTGGACGCCGCGCAGCGTGGCACCCTCGGTCTCGACCACGCTGCCGTGGCCGATCGCCTCGAGCGGGTAGCCGTAGTGCTCGTCGTTGCCGGGCCAGGGGAGCTTCGAGACTCGGAGCGGACCGAAGCGCTCGAGCACCGCAGCCACGCCGCCCATGTGGTCGGGGTGGCCGTGGGTGAGCACGATCTCCTGGAGGGCCTCGCAGCCGGCGCGCTCCATGGCGCGCTCGAGCACGTCGAGGTACGCGGGCATGCCCTGACCCGGGTCCAGCAGGATTCGCTGCCGGCCCGTGCCCACGAGGTAGGTGTTGGTGCCGGGGCCCGTGAACAGGCTCGGGTTCTGGCCGAGCGCCACCACCACGCGCTCGGACCAGACGTCCACGTCGGGCATGCGCAGGCCGATCATGGTGTTGGGGGGCGTCTCGACCACGCGGTTACTCCCCGGCGACGGTCATCCGCGCCACGCGCAGGGACGGCGCCGCCACGCGTCCCTGCCACAGCAGGTCCGAGCCCACGGCGTCTACGTCGAGCAGCATCTGGCCGAGGTTGCCGGCGATGGTGATCTCCTCGACGGGATGGGTCAGGGCGCCGTCCTCGATCCACAGGCCTGCGGCGCCGCGCGAGAAGTCGCCGGTGACCGCGTTGAAGCCGTGGCCGAACAAGCTCGTGACCAGCAGCCCGCGCCGCGTGTCGGCCACGATCTGTTCGAGGCTCGCGTCGCCGGGCTCGAGCCACAGGTTGGTGGCGCCCACACCCGGGCCGCTGCCTACGCCACGGCTCGCGTTGCCCGTGGAGGCCATGCCGAGCTTGCGCGCGTAGTAGCTGCCGAGCAGGTAGCCGCCGAGCACGCCGGCATCCACCAGCCGGCGATCCGTGGTCGCCACGCCCTCGTCGTCGAAGGGGGCGCTGGCCAGCGCCTTGCGCAGGTGGGGCTTTTCGTCGATGGTGACGCGACTCGCGAACACCGGCTTGCCGAGGGCGTCCACGAGGAATGAGGACTTGCGATACAGCGCCCCGCCACTGATGGCACTGAGCAGGTGCCCGATCAGACCGCGGGCGACTCGCGCGGGAAACAGGACGGGGGCAGTCCGTGTTTCCAGCTTGGTACCGCCCAGCCGGGCCACGGTCCGCCGGCCCGCTTCCCTGCCAATCTCAGCCGGCGACGGCAGATCGGCGGCATCGCGGGCCACCGCATATTCGTAGTCGGTCTCCATGGCGCCGTCCTGGCTCGCGACGACCGAGCAGGAAATGCTGTGGTCCGACTCCTGGTACCCGCCAAGGAAGCCGTGGCTGTTGGCATAGACGCGCAGACCCTCGCTCGTGCTGACCGACGCGCCTTCCGAGTTGGTCACCCGCGGATCCAGGTCGAGCGCCGCCGCCTCGCAGACGGTTGCCAGCTCGATCGCAGCCGCCGGCTCGATGGCCCAGGGGTGATACAGGCCGAGATCCGGAATGCTCTTCGCGAGCCGGTCCGCATCGGCAAGGCCCGAAGCAGAATCCTCGGCGCCATACTTGGCGAGCGCACAGGCCTTGCGCACCGACTCCTCGAGGGCCTCGGGCCGCAGATCCGACGTGCTGGCGCTGCCCTTTCGGTGGCCGAGCCAGACCGTCACGCTGAGTCCCTGGTCACGCTGGTGGCGGAGCGTTTCCACCTCCCGCATCCGGACATTCACCGAAAACCCGGTGCCGAAGCTCGCGTTGGCCTCCGCCTGGGAGGCCCCGAGCTGCTTCGCCAGGCGCAGCACGTCGTTAACCTTCTCCTGCAGGGTACCGAGGCCGTTCTGCAGGCTGAGCGCAGTGCGGGTTGTCATTCTTCGCCACCCGCCTGGTCGCCCGTGCCACCGACGGTCAGGCCGTCGATGCGCAGGGTCGGCTGCCCGACACCCACAGGTACCGACTGCCCCTCCTTGCCGCACACACCGATGCCGGTGTCCAGCGCCAGGTCGTTGCCCACCATGCTCACCCGGTTCAGCACGGTCGGTCCATCACCCACCAGTGTGGCGTCCCGGATCGGTGCGGTGAGCTTCCCGTTCTCGATGAGATAAGCCTCCGTCGCGGAGAAAACGAACTTGCCGGAGGTGATATCCACCTGCCCGCCTCCGAAGTTGCGGGCATACACGCCCTTCTTCACCGACGCGATGATCTCGTCCGGATGATGGGGACCGGCCAGCATGTAGGTGTTGGTCATCCGCGGCATCGGCGTGTGCGCGAAGGACTGGCGCCGGCCGTTGCCCGTCGAGGCCGTGCCTGTTAGCCGGGCGTTCATCTTGTCCTGCAGGTACCCGCGAAGAATGCCGTTCTCGATCAGCACCGTGTGCTGGGTCGGGGTACCCTCGTCGTCCACATTCAGCGAGCCGCGGCGGTTGGGCAGCGTGCCGTCATCCACGACGGTGCACAGGTCGGAAGCCACCCGTTCGCCGATGCGGCCGGTGAACGCCGACGTGCCTTTCCGGTTGAAGTCACCCTCGAGCCCGTGACCGATGGCCTCGTGCAGCAGCACGCCGGGCCAGCCGGGGCCCAGCACCACCACCATCTCGCCGGTCGGCGCGGGCACCGCGTCCAGATTGACGACGGCCTGGCGAACCGCTTCACGCCCGTATTCGAGCACCTGTTCCGGCGTGAAGTACTCATAGCCGAAACGCCCGCCGCCACCGGCGTAACCCTGCTCGCGCTTGTCGCCCTGCTCGACGATCACCGAGATGTTGAAGCGCACCAGCGGCCGCACATCCGCGGCCATGGCACCGTCGCTGGCGCACACCAGGACGACCTCGTGGGCGGCAGCGAGGCTCGCCACCACCTGCTTCACGCGGGGGTCCAGGGCGCGGACCTCGCTGTCTATCCGCTGGAGCAGCGCGACCTTGTCATCGTCGGTCAGGGTCGGCAGCGGATCAATGGGCGGGTAGAGCCGGTGCCCGGAACGGGGCTGCCAGGCCTGAATCCTTCCCTGCTGGCCCTGGCGGACAATCGCGCTGGCGGCGGCGGAGGCCTGCAGCAATGCCGGGACGACCAGTTCATCCGAATACGCGAAGCCCGTCTTCTCGCCGGACATGGCGCGGACACCGACACCCTGCTCGATGCTATGTGCGCCCTCCTTGACGATCCCGTCCTCCAGCGTCCAGGACTCCTGACGGGACACCTGAAAATACAGGTCCGCATTGTCGACGGCACCGCGCATCAGGGCACCGAGGGCCCGTTCCAGGTCGCGATCGGCAATGCCCGCGGCATCCAGTACCTGGCTGCGCACTCGTGCCAGGGACGATTCGGGAGTAACTACTGCATTCATCGTGGATCCTAAATGTTCAGTCGGTCGCCTTGAAGCGCCGGTGGTCGAGCACCGGAAACTGCTGGCGCAGCCGCTTCAGGCGCTGAGTGTCGATGGTGGCTGTGATCACGCGGGTGCGGCCCCCCGCATCGGCAAGGATGGCGCCCCAGGGATCCACGAGCATCGTGTGCCCATAGGTCTGGCGGCCGCCGGGATGAGTGCCCGTCTGGGCCGCGGCGGCGACATAGATGAGATTCTCGATGGCCCGGGCCCGCACCAGCGGCTCCCAGTGTGCCTCCCCGGTCCGGTAGGTGAAGGCAGCGGGCAGGGCCAGCACGTCCATGCCCTGACTCGACATCCAGCGGAACAGTTCCGGAAAGCGCAGGTCGTAGCACACGGCCACGCCCAGGCCGCCCCAGGGGGTTTCAATGCACAGTGGCTTTGAGCCATGCGTCGTGCTCCGGGACTCCCGGTAAGCCTCCTCGCTCTCGGGCACGCGCGCGTCGAACAAATGCACCTTGTCGTAACGGCCCGCCCGCTTGCCGCTGCCGTCATAGACCAGGGCGGCGGCATAGGGCCGCTTGGGGTCGTCACTCTTCAGGGGAATTGTGCCGCCCACGATCCACATTTCCGAGCGGGCCGCCTCGGCCGCCAGGAAATCCTGAAGGGGTCCTGCGCCATCTTCCTCGATGATCGCCAGACGATCCGACTCCTTCTTGCCCATGCGAGCGAAGTTTTCCGGCAGTACGGCAAGCGATGCCCCGTCGGCAGCAGCCGAACGCAGGGCGCGCCGGGCGCGAGTGAGGTTCGCGGCCACGTCTTCGCCGGAGTTCATCTGGATCGCGGAGATACGGAGCGTCTTCATCGGGGGTCTTCAGGTGTGTTCGGGTGAGTGTAATGTGGGGGCGAGGATCTTGCCTGCCAAGTGGTTCGCTGAACGCGCTCAGCGCGTCAGCTCGGCCTCCGGGGGCAGCTGTTTCAGAGCCTCGGCCAGGTACCGTTCGCAGTTCCGGAAGGGCGTCACGTCGACCTCACTCTTCTGGACCTTTTCGATCAACGGCTGGTCCCAACCCCCCGAGATCCGGTAGTAGCTCTCGCCGAGTGAACTCAAGGGCTTGCGAAAAATCTGTGAAATCAGCAGTACCGTACCACCCACCAGCGGCCCACCGACGAAGCCCCCCACGGCCAGCACGTCGGAAACATGCGGCCGGACCACGGCCAGCTGGTCGTAAATCCGGTCCCGGATCGAGACACGCCCCAGGATCCCGATGTCCGTTACCGGCCCTTCAAGGCCAAGATTGCAGGTGAAGGCATTCCCCTTGTCGAGGCGAAATTCCCCCTTCACCTCGTCGAAGGCCAGGCCCTTGTCCATGACGTCAGAAAAGTCGAGGCCGAGGCGTCGGGGGAGCGTGGCAATGCTGAGCAGCCCAACAATCCGACCGCCACCGGGATCTACGGACAGGAACTGGCCCTTGTCCAGATCCACCACCACCCGACCGCCGGCAGTCTTGAGAAAGTCCTCGCTGGGGCCACCCGGCCAGAACAGGTCGAGCGTCACGCGAGCTTTCTCGCCCTCGATGACCGGGTCATAGCCCAGCGCCTCCATCGTCGGCCCGATTTTCGTGGATTGCAGCTGCAAGCGCAGTTCGCTGCGCTGGCGACTGACGTCGTTGTCTTCCACCACCCAGATCGCGTCGCCATTGATCTGGAACGTCGGACTTTCCATTACCAGGGGTTCAACGACGATACCATCGCCCCGCTGGACGAGTTCCGCCGTGAGGTGGCCGAGCCGCATGTTTTTCAGAGCAAAGTCGGTAATCGAGGCGCGAACGGGCGGGAGGTTGCGGGGATCGGCCACACTATCGCCGATCGCCGGATCGGCCTCGAGCAGCCAAAGGCGTTGCATGTCGAGCACGATCGGCGCGTCGTTTGGCTGGCCGGCGACGGGCACTATGACCGTCCCGGCAGCAGACGGCCCGCGCACGGCTATCCGCCATTCGCCGGACTCGCGCCGGGCATCAAGTTGTGCATCCCGGAATACCCGGCCGAGAATTGCAAAGGTGTTGGCCTGGATGTGGATCTCGCGAATCAGATCCCTGGCCGATGCTTCGGCCGCATTCCCACCGGCGCTGCGACCGGGAAACCAGTCTTCGTAGCGGAAGCTTGAGAAGGTACCGCCAATTTCGAGCCCAGGTTCTGCAGGCAGCCTGGCCAGGATGCCGCCGCTGCGTAGGGCACCACGGTCGAGACGCCAGCCGCCTTTGGTCCGACCAGCATTGACCGGTGCCGTTCGGGGGTCCGACAGAAACTGCAGGGCCCAGCTGACACCGCGTTCGATCCTGCCGCTCACCTGCAGCCGCCCGCTGACTGGCAGTGTCACTTCCATGTGCAGCGGCTCCGGCGTGCCAGCCGCCTTGGTCAGTGGTGGCGCCAGAGTGCTGGTGAGCGCGTCCAGATCCGAACTGATCTCGATGCTGACGGGGCGTGTGACCCGACGGACAGGCACCCGCACGGTGGCATCCCACTCCACACTGCCCGCCAGCCGTTCCGCGTAGGGCAGCGAGAAGGCGGCAGCCAGCTTTCCGGTGGGCGTCTCGCCCCGCACTTCGGCGACCTGGCTCAGTTCGGCTTCGTCGGCCCTTGCGGGTCGCAGCGCAATGCTCACAAGCTCATCCAGGAACCGGGCAGACAGCCGGTCGGCCACCAGCCGATCAGTGTTCAGGCGCACGGTGCCCTCCAGTTCAGTCAGGCCGAAATCCACACCCTTGAGCCCGAGACGGGCACCTTCCCGAGTGAAGGCGCCCGCCAGCCGATAGTCCTTCGGGCTGGTGCTCGGGATCTGCAGATCGATACCTGCGGTCACATCGCCGCTACCGGTGACGATTTCCAGGGTGGGTCCCAGGACGGCCGCGACCGGCGTCTGGCGGAGGAAATTGAGGATCTGGTCCAGCTGCACGGGATCAGCCGCAGCAACGTCGAGCTCTGTGTTGCTGACCAGGTTCGCCACGCGAATTTCGGCGTCTGCAAAGGGAATGCCGCCGACGGAACCCCGGTTTTCCACCGAGGCCAGGCTGATGCGATCGATGATGACAGTCCCCGAAGCGTTCTCCACACGGGGCCAATCCGCCGCATAGTCGATCACGGCGTCAGCGAGAGTGAACTCGAGGCGGAAGCGTCCATCACCGGCTTCGTAGGGAAAACTCCGCAGTGGTCCCTGCCACAGCAGCTCACCCTTCGGCACTGAACCAGCGACGAAGGCCCGGTCAAGCCACTTCACAACACCCGGCTTCATCCTCACCAGCGGCAGATAGTTAAGTGCCGCGGGAGCCGATGACGCCACAAAACGGGTGGCAAGATCCACGAAGACGGAGCCGGCGGCCGGGAAGATGAGCCGCACCCGTGACTGGCTCTCGCCATCGGGCGTCGTGATGCGCAGGTCGTCGCCCAGTATTTCGAAGCCCCGCTCCGAATTCTTCCAGCCCAGCTGCCCGGTCGCGGCGCTGGTGCGGATATCGGCCCGGAAGTACTTCGGAAAACGCACGAGGCCGGTGCTGGAATTCAGGTTGACCTGGCCTCCGGTCTGGTCGGCTCGCACCGTGCCCGTGACGCCAGTAACCGCCCAGCCCGGTGCCGGCATGACCAGACCCACTTCCTGGAAAGTGGCCGCCGCCACCCAGGTCGGTGGCTGGCCAGCGGGCACGGACGCGGTGAGCTTGAAGTCGCTCACCTGGCCCTGCAGTCGTTCGGGCAGGAAATCACGGCGCAGACCCGTGCTGGCGACGGACCAGAGCACCGGCCAGAGGTCCTGCAGCCTGACGTTGTCGACCGAAGCACTAAGAGTGCCGCTGCCTTCCGCTGGCCGCGAGTAGCTAACCAGGCCGGTGCTCGCCGGAGAGGTTTTGGCGCCCCGCTCCACGACGAACCGCCCGAGCGTGGCCTCCCAGCCACCGGCAGTCGCCTTCCAGCCGGCCTGGAGTTCGAGACGCTGATAATTGTTGTCGGCAGCGGCGACGCCCTGCCAGGCCGTCGGCCCCAAATCCAGTTCCAGGTTGAGGGCCATCGGCGTCAGCTGGGAAAAGCTTGCCTGCAACTCCACATCCCCGCGCCCGGATGTCAGCGGAACCGCCTCATTCGCCACGACCCGCAGCCACCGCGCCACGTCGAGATCGGCCCCGGTAGCCCGTACGTCCCAGACCATGGGTTCCGCGACCTCCGGTTGACGTGACGCAAGGTCAGACGGCAGTACCGACGTCGGCAACGTACCGCTGATCTCGATTCCCGATCCCATTCCTTCCCGGCCCTCCAGTTCGGTATCGAAGCGGATCAGTTCAGGCGCCACATCCAGGGCCAGCTGCTCGACGTGCAGCGCGACTCGGGGCTCCAGGCGCGAGGCGTCCAGCAGCAGCAACTCGATGTTCTGGAGCTGCAGATCAAGGTGCGGCAGCGGCTCATTCGGCGGCCGGCTCAACAGCTCAGCCAGGGGCACGGCATTGATCAGCCATTCACCAGAGGGCAGATGCTCGGCCCTGATGCTGGCGCCACTGATGACGATGTGGCCGGGCCGCAAGCGGCCCTCAACCAGGAGCCGCCACAGGTTCACCCCGACGCTGAGTTCAGCGGCATCCAGCACGGGCCGCTTGTCCGACCGGGTGGCGATTCGCACCTCCGAGAACCGGACTTCCGGACCGCGCCAGGGCCAGCTGGCGGTGAGTCGCCCAAAGCGCACATCGAAGCCGGTAGCCTCAGTGGCGAAGCGCCGAATTTCATCCTGATAGTCCGGCGCGAGTGGTAGCAGCAGACGAACAATGCCCACGACCACGGCGAGCACGATGAGTACCGTCGCGATGCTTCCCGCCAGCCACCCGAGACTTCGCCTGAGGATTCCACGCTGGCTCATTTCGCGGCTCGCCTACACCAGGACGACGTCGAACTGATCCTGGGCGTACAGACTCTCCGTCTGCAGCCGGATCGACTTGCCTGTCAGTTCCTCGAGTTCGGCAATGCTGGACGACTCCTCGTCCAGCAACAGCTCTATGACTTCCTGGTGCGCGAGAATGACCAACTCCTTGAAACGGAACTGCCCGTGCTGCCGGAGGATCTCGCGGAAAATCTCGTAGCAGACCGTCTCCGGGGTCTTGACGTGGCCCCGGCCCTGGCAGGTTGGACAGGGCTCACACAGCAGGTGTTCCAGGCTTTCCCGGGTTCTCTTCCGGGTCATCTGCACGAGGCCGAGTGGCGACAGTTCGGCGATCTGTGCCCGCGCATGGTCACCCTCAAGAGTGCTGGTGAGCGCCTCCAGGACCTGCCGCCGGTGCGCCTCCTCGAGCATGTCGATGAAGTCGATGATGATGATGCCTCCCAGGTTCCGCAGGCGGAGCTGGCGAGCGATGGCCACCGCTGCCTCGAGATTGGTCCGAAAGATGGTGTCCTCCAGGTTCCGGTGGCCAACGTAGCCGCCGGTATTCACGTCGATACTGGTCAGCGCCTCCGTCTGGTCGATGACCAGGTAGCCACCAGACTTGAGTTCCACTTTCGGGACGAGGGCCTTCTGGATCTCATCTTCGATACCGTACAGATCGAAGATCGGCCGAGGGCCTGGGTAAAACTCAATGCGGTCGGCGAGTTGCGGCATCACGCTGGCGGCGAATTCACGCAGTTGACTGCAGGCACGTTCGTCGTCGATCTGGACCCGCTGCGTAGCCGGATTCACGAGGTCGCGCAACACCCGGATGGCGAGGGGCAGATCCTGGTGGACGAGAGACGGCACCGGCGCGTTCTGTGCCCGGTGCGCCACGACATCCCAGAGGCGGTGCAGGAAGTCCACGTCCGCCCGCAGGGGTTCTTCGCCGACGCCTTCGGCGGCGGTCCGGACGATATAGCCGTACCGCGGGCGATCGCCCGTCAGTTTGGTCATGGCCTGCTTGAGACGGGCGCGCTCCTCGTCGGACTCAATGCGTCCGGAAATACCGAGAGTGGCCTCCTTCGGCAGCAGGACGAGGTAGCGAGACGGCATGGTGATAAAGGTGGTCAGCCGCGCCCCCTTGGTACCGAGCTGATCCTTGACCACCTGCACAAGGACGGTGTCGCCCTCCCGGAGGACATCCCGAATGTTGGGTTCCTGCCCGGCGACCGCGGCTGGTGCGCCCGGCGGCGGCAGCACATCCGACGCGTGCAGGAAGCCGGTGCGGGCCAGGCCCATCTCCACGAAGGCGGCCTGCATCCCGGGCAAGACACGGACCACGCGGCCCTTGTAGAGGTTGCCGGTAAGTCCGAGACGGGAGGTTCGTTCGATCAGCACCTCCTGGAGCACGCCGTTCTCGATGACGGCTGCCCGGACTTCCCTCGAAGTGAGATTGATGAGGATCTCTTCGGTCATAGGGTGGGGGTCATGGCGCGGGGAGCAGGATGCAGCCAAACAGGGTGAGCAGTCGCGCGGTCTCGAACAAGGGGAGGCCCATCACTCCCGAGTAGCTGCCCCTGAGATCGGCGATGAACTGCGCGCCGCGACCCTGGATCGCGTAGGCGCCGGCCTTGTCGGCCGGTTCGCCGGTAAGCCAGTAGGCCGCAATCTCCCCGGGCGTAAGGGCACGGAACGTGACCTCGCTGCGGCTCAGTTCAATGCGCTCCCGCTGGCCGTCCGTGACCGCCACTGCGGTCCAGACGACGTGCGTTCGCCCCTCCAACCGCCCGAGCATCCGGATCCCATCCGCCCGGTCGGCCGGCTTGCCGAACAGCTCGTCACCGAGGGCCACCGCCGTGTCGGCCGCCACGACCGGCGCGATGGGCGACCGGCGGACCGTCAATCCGGCCTGGGCCTTGGCCGAAGCCAGCCGGCAGACCAGGTCCTCAGCGCCTTCGGCGGCCCGGGGCGTTTCGTCCACGGCCACACGGAGGCCCTCGTACCGCACACCCAGCTGGGTCAGCAGTGCCTGACGCCGGGGCGATGCGGAGGCGAGGTATATAAACGGGCTCACTGGGGCTGGAAGTCCTGGCATTCGGGGCTGGCATTCAGGCCTTGTGGTACGGATGGCCCTCCAGAATGGTCCAGGCGCGGTAGAGCTGCTCGACAACGATGACCCGGGCCAGGCCGTGCGGGAACGTCAGCGCGGACAGCGACCAGGACTGATTGGCCCTCTGACGCACTTCATCAACCAGCCCCTCAGGGCCGCCAATCACCAGCACGACCGAGGGGTGATGGTTCTGCCAGCGCTCCACTTCCTGCGCCAGTTCGACGGATGACCAGCGTCGTCCCTGTTCATCAAGGGTCACCACGAAATCGCCGGGCTTGAGCCGTTGCAGGATGCGCTGGCCTTCCTTGGCCTTGGCAACGGCGGGATCACCACCGGAGGAACGCAAGGACAGCGGGATTTCAACGAACTCCGGCTTCAGGTGCGCTGGCATTCGGGCCAGGTAGAGTTGAACAGCGTCCCGGACCCAGTCTTCCGGGCGGGTACCGATTACCAAGAGCCGTACTTTCATGCGTGAATCTGCTTAAGCGCCCCCGGCGGGGGCTCCGGATGATACACGCCAATCCGGCCGTTCTGACCCGGAGTCCCGGCGGGGTCAGGCGGTGGCCTCAGCCCCCATGTCCCAGAGGCTTTCCAGCTTGTAAAAGTCCCGGGCCTTCGGCTGCATGATGTGCACCACCACGTCCACCAGATCCACGAGGACCCACTCGCCGCTCCCTGTGCCCTCGATGCCCAGCAGCGGGCAACCGGCTTCGGAGGCTCTCTGAACCAGCCGATCAGCAATGGACTTCACGTGGCGATCCGAAGTTCCGCTCGCCACAACCATGTAGTCCGTGATCGACGTGAGCTGGCGCACGTCCAGCACTTTGACGTCGCGGGCCTTCAGATCCGCCAGCGCATGCTCCGCAAGCGCCAACAATTGCTTACTGCGCACGAGTTCGCACCTCCTTTGGATTGGCATAGATATGGGTTTTCGCCATCAGGTCACGCACGGCGTCCGGCACGAGAAAACGGGGATCGCCACCGGCCGCCACGAGATTGCGGATCGCCGATGACGAGATTTCGAGCTGGGTAACATCCTGGATCAGCACACGGCCAGCCGGCATGCTGGCGAGGTCATGGGGGTCAGTGCTGGCGCGGAACCGCAGCAGCTCGCCGGCCTCCCCATTCAACTGGCCATCAAACTGGCCGCCGGGTTGCTCCGCGAAGCCGGGGCGGCGGGCCACCACGATGTGGGCCAGCTCCGGCAGTTCGCGCCACCGATCCCAAGTCGACAGGCCCAGGAAGGCGTCGAGGCCCAGCAGCAGGCAGAGCGGCCGCGTTCCCAGTTCGGCACGGAGGCTCGCCAGTGTGTCCACCATGAACGACGGGCCTGGCCGCAGAAGCTCCCGGCCGTCCACCCGGAATCCCGGCAAGCCCTCCAGCGCCGCTTCCAGCATCCGCAACCGCAGGGCTTCCGGGGCCACGGTCGGCGGACGATGGGGCGGAAGACGAGACGGAATGAAGCGGACTTCGGCCAGGTCGAGGCCGGTCAGCAGTTCATGGGCTGTGCGTAAATGGCCCACATGGATGGGATCGAAGCTACCGCCGAAGATGCCAATCGGTTGCTGCGACATCAGGCCAGCTCGCCTCCCCGCAGCGGACGACCCGCGAGGGCCAGGGTGAGTTCGAGTAATGCGTTCCAGGGTTCACCAGGATGGGCGCCCTTCACGATCTGATCGGCGCGGCCGGCCATCCGCAGCAGGCGACGGAGCCCGCCAGGCTTGTGATTACGCAGCGCGCGCAGGTACAGGTCCGTCCGGGACTGCCAGACGCCGGCCCCCTGGACAGCCCTTAGCGGCGAGCCCTCGCGACTGGCCCGGACACCGGCGTCGACCAGCACCAGCGCTTCGCGCACCAGAGACCAGAGCACCAGGGGCGCCGCAGTGCCCTCGTCCCGGAGACCGCCCAGCACGCGCACGGCGCGCTGCACATCGCCTGAAAGCGCGGCATCACCAAGCTGGAAGACGTCAAACCGGGCGCCGTCGGCCACGGCGGCCCGGATCTGGGCAGTGGTCAGCGCCGTGCCGGTTGGGTGCAGGAGCGCCAGCTTGTCGATCTCCTGCTGGGCGGCCAGCAGGTTGCCTTCCACGCGACCCGCGAGCAGTTCCAGCCCTTCAGGTTCACAGCTGAGGCCAGCGACGCGGAAACGCTGGCCAATCCACGCCGGCAAGTCCGCGAGCCTGGGTATGCGGGTTTCCACCCAGACGCCGGCTGCCCCGAGCGCGCTCGCCCAGGCCGACTCCGCGATCTTGCGCGTCAATGCGGGCGTGATGATGACCACGGTGTTGCCATCCGCCGGGCGGCTGGCGAGCTGGCGCATCTGGCGCGAGCCTTCGTCGCCGGGGGTCGGCGTCGGCAGGCGGATCTCGACCAGCTTGCCGGTGGAAAACAGCGAGAGGTTCCGGAGGGACGCGCTCACCGCCTCCCAGCTGAAACCACGTTCGACGACGTGGGAGTCCCGTTCTTCGCAGCCGCGCCTTAAGGCGGCGGACCGGAGTGCATCGACAACCTCATTGACGAGCAGGGGCTCATCCCCGGAAACCAGGTACACAGGAGCCAACGGCCTTTTGGGCGTGGCAGCCGGCGGCCCTAGCAGCAGCTCGCTAAGCTGTTCGGGCTTGAGCTTCATGTGTACCTATTGGCCAAGCTGTTGCCAGTCGATGGACTCCTCTTCGAGAAGGACCGGAATACCTTCACGTACGGGATACACCAGCCGCCCGTTCCGGGTGACCAGCGCTTCAGACAGGGTTTCTGGGAGAGGCTCCGCCGCGTGATTGCGCAGCTGGCCGGCGCTGATCGCCGCATTGAGCGTCGCGAGGTGTTCGCTGTCCAGCAGCTGCAGCGGCAGCTTGGTGACAGGGCAACAGATGATGTCTAGGAGTCGTTTATCCATTCCGATTGGCGGGAATATAGCAGGGAATCAGAGCGATCAATTGCGTCCCCACCAGACATAATCCCGGGGAACCGGATCAATCCCGGACCCACCCCCAAGAAAGCCGAAAGGCTGACACCGCCCGATACGCCGCAAACCCAGCCAGGCGCCGCGCCACACGCCGAAGCGACTGACGGCCTCGATCGTGTAGGTGGAGCAGGTCGGGAAGTAGCGGCATTGCACTCCCAGCCAGGGCGACAGGAGGCGCTGGTACCCCCGGATCAGCGTGATGGCCGCAGCTGCGGTACCACTAGGCTCGGTCTTCAGGTTGCCGCACATGCTGCCGCCGCATTGCGGATGGCCCCGAGCATCGCGTGGAGGCCGTTGCTCCGGGTCGGACTCAGGTGCTGATCGAGACCGATTGCCTTGATGAAGGCCGGCGGCGTGGCCAGGATCTCGCGGGCAGGTCGGCCGCTGTAAATGCGCATCAGGATGGCGATCAGGCCCGACACGATGGCGGAATCGCTGACCGCCTGGAACTCGAGGCAGTCGCCCCGGGCTCTGGTGACCAGCCAAACCTGGGATTGGCAGCCCTTGATCTTCTGCTCCTCGGTCTTCTCTGACTCAGGGAAGGTTGGCAGCTGTCGTCCCAGGTCGATGATGTACTGGTAGCGATCCAGCCAGTTGTCAAACAGCGCAAACTCTTCGACGAGATCACGTTCAGTGTCGGCGATGGACGGCTTGGCCATTGTCAGTTTCCGGACCTTAGCCCCAGTATCTCCGGGAACCCGGGCGGAAGCCGCAGTGTGCCACAAATGCTTCGAATTCCCGGTCGCTATGCCGCAGCGTGCAGGCATCCATGATGCAATCTACCGTGAACGACTCCTGATGATGTTTCCTGAAAGTACATATGTACCTGTTTTTCGACACGGAAACGACCGGCATCCCGCGCAACTACAGGGCGGCGGTTTCGGACCTGCAGAACTGGCCGAGGCTGGTGCAGCTTGCATGGCTGCTGATCGACGATGAAGAACAGGAGGTTGCCAGTGCCGAGTACATCGCGCGCCCCGTTGGCTTCACCATCCCGGTTGACGCGGCCCGGATCCATGGCATCACGACGGAGATTGCGGCGGCGAAGGGCGTCGACATCGGGACGATTCTCGACGGGGTCATGCCGGACATCGGGAAGGCCTCCGCACTCATCGCGCACAACATGTCGTTTGACGAGAAGATTCTTGGTGCCGAGCTGCTGCGCGCCGGCCGCCCTAACGTGGTCGAGTCCAGGAAGCGACAGTGCACCATGCAGGGGGCAACAGACTATTGTCGCCTGCCCGGCCAGTACGGGTACAAGTGGCCCACGCTCCAGGAGCTGCACACGAAACTTTTCAAAGAGCCCTTCGAAGGCGCGCATCGCGCACTCGTTGACGTCCGCGCCTGCGCGAGGTGCTACTTCGAGCTCAGGCGACTGAAGGTCATGGCCTGAGAATTAAGCGGTAATGATCTGACGGCCAGTGAATTTGCCGCCTGCGCCGACTGGCTCAGGTCCTGCTAGCGGCTTCGATTGATACGCCGCTCAGGCAGCCACTCTGATACGTGGTGGCGTCCTGCCGGACTCTGATTGGCAGCGGCTGGTTTCCGGTGGCCCCGCCCTGACTGGCAGAAGTGTGGCCGCATCTCAGTGCTCGCCGGTAAGGGGTACGAAGATGACCGGCAGGATTTCCTCCCGGCTCACCCCACCTTTGGCGTTCTTCTCGATCAGTACCAGGTCCTGGGCGCCGAAGCGGCTCTCCAGCGGAATGATCATGCGCCCGCCCGGCTTGAGCTGCGCGAGCAAAGGCGGCGGCGTCTCGGAGGCCGCCGCGGTGACGATGATCGCGTCGAAGGGCGCCGCCTCGGGCCAGCCGGCGAAGCCGTCGCCGATGCGCACCTGCACATTCTTGTAACCCAGCCGCGCAAGCAACGCCCCGGCGCTCCGCCCGAGTGGCTCGACGATCTCGATCGTGTAAACCTCGACGCCGAGTTCGGCCAGCACCGCCGCCTGATAGCCGGAGCCGGTGCCGACCTCGAGCACTCGCCCGGCGCGGGGCAGGGCGAGCAGATCCGTCATGATGGCCACGATATAGGGCTGCGAAATCGTCTGGTCGTGACCGATCGGCAGCGGCCGGTTCAGATAGGCGAGGCTGCGCAGTTCCTCCGGCACGAACTCGTGCCGAGGCACTCTGCCGATAGCCGCGATCACCCGGGGATCCAGGGCCTCCTTGCCGAGGTACTCGCGGGTCTCCCGCACGTTCGCCTCGATTTCGCGCACCAGCTCCTGCCGGGCCGCGGCATGGTCATCGGCGGCGCGTGCCGGCTGGGACGAAAAGAGGATGGTCTGTGCCATCACAAGGGACAGCGTCAGGGCTCTGAACACCGAAGTGAATCCTGGTTTGCCGCAAGCTGTGCGCCGGAGCGCTGCCGCCTGGCCAGTGTCGCATGAAGCAGGCTCCCGCTGGCGTGCGGCTCTCCACCAGCGAGATATACCATGCGACCCGCATGAATGATCTGCGACCGTCCATGCGCCTCGAACTCGACTGCTCCCTCCAGGCACTGAACTGTAATCACGCTGGGCAGTTGACATGTTCTTGGCAACTTGTGATCAGGCACCCTTTCACCTGCTGGTAGCACGAGCCGGAAGACTTCGAGGTGATCCGATCTGACCAGAGTTGTCGAGATCGCCTGCCGCAAAGTCGCGCCCAGCGGGCGAATATCAATCAAGTCACCGGATACTGCATGAGGTAAGGCCATAACAACTCGTTAGGATGGGGCAAAGTGCCTAAGTCATATCAGCCGGATTCTCTCCGAACCAGCTTACGCGTGTTTGCGACGTATCCCATGGCGAATCCGCTGGAGTCGCGATAATGCTAATCTCAGCGTTCGTCGGCGCCGCATGGCCAAGGTCAGGAAATCATCGGGTCCGGCGAGAGTCCCAATGAACAACTCGAGTCAAAATCAGAATACGAGCACGACCCTCCATTATCACGAGAGCACGAAGCACAGCGAGGAGAGTGTTCGGACGAATGCCCACTTTCTTGATTGGGCAAACAAGCCGCTGCCCTTCAAGGTCTACCATGGCGCCGCATCGGTTCCCCTGATTCGGACTCCGGATTGTCTCGACCGCTCAACGCCTGCCGCGTTGGACGCAATCTCCCTGACTGACAGCGCGGTACCGGACACGGATACCGGTGAAAAAGTCCCGGACCTCGCGACCCTGTCCGAGGTGCTGTTCCTGACCGCCGGCATAACCAAGCACAAGCGCTATCCCGGTGGCGAGGCCTATTTCCGAGCGTACTCAAACACTGGTGCGATGTATCACATCGATCTCTATCTGGTCGCCCAGAACCTGCCTGATCTCCCGGCTGGCGTTTACCACTTCGGACCCCATGACTTCGCGCTCCACCGGCTCCGCGAAGGCGATTACCGTGCGCTCCTGGTCGGCGCGTCGGGACACCACCCGAGCATCGCGCGCGCGCCGCTGATTCTGATCAGTGCCTCGACGTATTGGCGAAACGCCTGGAAATACCAGGCGCGGGCCTATCGCCACTGCTTCTGGGACAGCGGCACGCTGCATGCGAATCTGCTGGCAATTGCCGAAGCGAGGGGACTTCAGCCTACCGTCGTCATGGGGTTCGCCGATGCAGCTGTGGAGACGCTGTTGGACATCCAACCCGGGCGGGAGGGCGCGTTGACGTTAGTCTCACTCGGGCGCTCCAATGACGGGCCGCCAGCCGCGCCGCCGCTACACGGACTGACGCTCGCGACCCAACAGCTGTCGCGCTCGGCCGTTGACTACCCGCTGATTCGTGTCATGCATTCCGGCTCATCGCTCGCTAGTGGTGATGAAGCGGCGGCCTGGCGAGGCCACGCCTTAGAAACAGAGACGCCGCCGGCGAGCGGTCCCGCGCAGGCACTCCGCCCGAGCGCGGGTCGCGATTTACCACGAGAATCGCTGGCCAATGTCATTCGCCGGCGCGGGTCGACCCGTGCCTTCGATCGATCCCGATCCATTACTTACGAACAGCTGTCCACCGTGCTCGACTGCGCGACGTGCCGCATCCCCGCTGATTTCATCGAGCCGCCAACCGACACGCTGCTGGACCTCTATCTGATCGTGCATGCCGTGGATGGGCTGGTGCCCGGCACATATTATTACCGGCGCACCGATCGGGCTCTGGAACTGCTCGCCGAGGGGGACTTTCGTCGGGCCTCCGGCCGACTCGGCCTTGGCCAGCAACTACCCGCCGACGCGGCCGTAAACGTCTTTTGTCTGGCGTCGCTGGCGCCGATCCTGGCACGCTTTGGCAACCGCGGCTACCGAGCGGCCCAGCTCGAGGGCGGCATCACCGGAGGGCGTCTCTATTTGGCGGCGTATGCCCAGCACTTCGGGGCCACGGGGCTGACTTTTTTCGATAATGAGGTGACCGATTTCTTTTCGCCTCACGCGGCCGGCAAGTCGGTGATGTTTTTGACGGCGCTTGGCCATCCGGACCTCGCGCGGATCAGATGATTCAGCCCGCCACTCATCGTATCCCAAGGATCGTCATTGTCGGGGCGGGCTTCGCAGGATTATTTGCCGCCAAGGCCATGTCGCGGCTGTCGGCCGAGGTGATACTCATCGATCGTCACAATTACCACTTGTTCCAGCCGTTGCTCTACCAGGTTGCGACCGCTGGTTTGGCGCCGTCCGATATCGCCTGGCCCATACGCTCGATTCTTCGTCGTCAGCGCAACACGTCGGTGCTGCTGGATGAAGTCCAGAATGTTGACCTCGCTGCAAGGCAGGTCATCCTGGTAAACGAGCGTGTCAATTTCGACTATCTGGTTCTCGGCACCGGCGTGAAACATGCCTATTTCGGGCACGACGATTGGGCGGCAACGGCGCCAGGCCTGAAAACCATTGACGATGCCACATCGATCCGGCGCCGGCTGCTTCTCGCTTTCGAACGAGCAGAAATGTGTGCTGACGCCGGCCGGCGCGAGCGGTTGATGCGCTTTGTAGTCGTCGGAGGTGGCCCCACTGGCGTCGAGCTCGCTGGCACCATCGCCGAACTCGCGCACCATACGCTGGCCGCCGACTTTCGTCGCATTGATCCGCGCAGCGCCAAAGTCGTGCTCGTCGAAGCCGGATCACGTCTTTTGCCAACGTTTCATCCATCGATTTCGGCTTACGCCAAGGATGTCCTGGAACGACTCCACGTTGAAGTCCGGCTCGGTTCGCCGGTGACCCACTGCGATACGCGCGGCGTCATGACCGGTGCGGAGCTCTTGCCGGCGGCGACCACACTCTGGGCAGCAGGCGTGGTCGCCTCTCCGGTGGGGCAATGGCTCGGCGCGAAAACGGACCGGATGGGCAGGGTGATGGTTAAGTCAGACCTGTCCATCGAAAGAGATCCTGCTGTATTCGTCATCGGCGATGCGGCGTCGATCAGGGATTCGCTGGGGGCGCAGGTGCCAGGAATCGCTCCGGCCGCCAAGCAACAGGGCCGCTACGTGGCGAGGGTCATCGCGTCGAGAATGAGGGGCCGCGGCACGCCGCCACCGTTCCATTACCGCCATGCCGGTCATTGGGCCGCGATCGGGCGCAGATCGGCCGTGATCGACTTCCGGGGCCTGCGCCTGAAGGGCTTTCTGGCCTGGTGGCTCTGGGGCATTGCCCATATCTATTTTCTCATCGGCCTGCCAAGCCCATTAATGGTGTCCTTCCGGTGGCTGTGGGAATACCTCACGTACAGTCGTGGGGCCCGGCTGATTACCGGTGCCTTCGTCAGAAGTTCCCGAGAAATGTGAACCACAGCGTATTGCCCCCCAGCGGGCCTAGTGGCCTGGTCGGCGGGGCCACCCCTCTGGGCCAACCGCCGTACCCGGGCAGGCTAAGATTGGCACCTTGCCAGCTACGTTGCTGCTACCAGTCTAGGACGCGAACCGGCTTGATTACGGCCCCTGAGATCCTGCCGCTATTCCCCACATTCGTGTGAAAAACTCAGCTGGCCCCTCATGCCTGGCAGCCGGTCAATGACCGGATTGGCCAGGTGTTGGCGGCCCTGGCACCTGAACTGAAACACGGTCAGGCGTGGCAATCCCGCCATGGCCTGCACGAACTCGCGGAGTTCTCCGGGTTCTTTGCCTATGTCAATGACGCGACGAACGCGGTATTGGAATTTCTAAAGATCGGGTACCGGGAGGTCGAAGTGACCGCTTGCTGGGCGACCATCAATGCTCCGGGCCGAGGCCACCCAAAGCACGTCCATCCGAACAGTTTTCTCAGTGGTGTTTACTACCTGCAATCTCAAAGTGGTGCCGACACGATCAACTTCCATGACCCTCGCGTCCAGACTGCGGTAATTCGTCCGCCCGTCACGGAGCTGGTAGCAGCCAACGCTGACCAGGCGGTCATCTCGGTGACCGACGGCACCTTGCTGCTCTTTCCATCCTGGCTGGAGCACTCCGTCGATGTGACCGCCAGCCTGCGAGTGCGCATCAGCATTAGCTTCAACATCATGTTTTCGGAGTACACGGATCAGCTTTGCAAACCGCTTTGGGGGGAGTAAATCGCCGCCGGACGCTGATACGCAGCTGGCGAAGGCGGGTCCTACCCTAGACCGAGCTTCTGTGCCGCGGCCATGGAAGCGCTGACCTCGGTGCTGATATTTATGAACAGGCACTGCAAGTCCGAACACGCCGGCGGCCGTTCCCGGCGACCCCGATTACGCCGCGGGCCGGACGTTGGCATTCAGGCGGAAGATATTGCCCGGATCGTATTTTTTCTTGAGCCCGGCCAGCCGTGAGTAGTTGGACCCATAGTTGTCATCCGTGCCCTTCTGGTCGGCATCGTTCAGGTTGACGTAGAACCCTGCCGTGAAGCGCGCCACCTTGTCCCAGTTGGCGCGCACCGTGGCGCGATTGCGGTCATTGTCACTGGCGTCTGGCCAGGCACCGCTCATCATCAGGTTGCCGATGGCCTGCCGATGGGGAAACGCCGTGTCGGCCGGCGCAAGATCGCCCACTGCGCCGCCGCTGTGGTGGAAATACGCGCCGAAAGTCTCGTCGGGGCGAAAGTCACCCGTGAGCGCCTCAATGAGCCCCGGTGTGAACTGGCGAAGGAAACCGCCCTTGAGGTAGTTGTTCAGCGGTGAGTGGACCGGTCCGTCGAACTGCTTCTGCACCTGCACGTAATCCTGCAACACAATGGTGTTCACGAATGGCTTGCCGAAACGGGTGAGCGGCTGCAGTGCCCGCTCCCCCTGCGCAGGGTCGCCGATGTAGCAGGCGTAGATGGTTGCGCCGACTTTGCCATGCAGGCCGAACCCCAACTCCAGGTCCACAGACAGGTCCCGGGGTGCTGCGGTGGCGAAGCCGGCATAGAAGTGAAGGACATCCCGCGCCTGTTCCAGTGGAAAGGCCAGGTAGCCCGCCAGCACCTTCGGTCCCACGGGGTGCAGGCGATACTCGAACGAGGTCACGACGCCGAAATTGCCGCCGCCACCGCGCAGGGCCCAGAACAGATCCGGGTTATCGTCCGCGCTCACCCGCAGAAGGCGTCCGTCGGCGGTGACGAGGTCCATGGCCACCACATTGTCGCAGGCCAGGCCGAAGCGGCGGGTTAGCCAGCCGAACCCGCCACCCAGGGTCAGGCCCGCGATGCCGGTGTTCGAGATCTCCCCAAGGGGCGTTGCCAGAGCGTGATGTTGGGCCTCCCAGTCTAGGTCCCCGCCCCAGGCCCCGCCCTCCGCCCGCGCCGTGTGGCCTACCGGGTCCACTCGCACGCCGCGCATACCGGAGAGATCAATGACCAGCCCACCCTCACAAGCCGAAAAACCGGGG
>CAYMKJ010000152.1:0-2254 GCA_964391025.1 uncultured Chromatiaceae bacterium | reverse complement strand
GCCGGCAACAGGTCGATGTAGTCGATGCCAAGCCGGCGGGTCACGGCTGCCAGGTCGGCCTCGATGTCGAAATTGAGCGGGTCGATGTGCCGGTAGACCGCCTGCGGATCCACCTGGTTGTAGTCCGGGATCGACACGACGACCAGGCGTGTGTGCAGTTCCGCAGCGCGTAACCTGAAAAGCTCCAGCAGCTCCGCCGTGACCACCCAGGCCGCCTCCCTCTGCTCCACAGTCCTGATCTTGCGGCGCGCCCCGCTGAGCAGACCGCCCTTAACGCCCGACTTGGCCTCATCGATCAGTTGCCGAAGGTAGTAGATCTTCCACAGGGATGCCCTCGCTGCCGGGGACTCCCGGGGCAGCGCCTGGCGCCGGGCCAGCGGGTCGAAGTCCCGGGGCACGGTCAGGTCCGTGCGAACCACCGCGCCGCTGGCGTCCCGGCGGAAGTCGGGAGCAGCGCGCTTGAAGTTGTCTTCCAGGTCGTTCCAGAAAAACATGACGACCGTGAGCTCTGGCTTGAGAGCGGCGCCCAGCGTGTCCAGGATGGCCAGCTCCTGTCGCTGTCCGTAGCCATTGCAGCCGGCGTTGGCAACCTCCACGTCCGGCCAGGCGGCGGCGATGCGGGCGACGAACGTCTCGTCATTGGCGGAGCTGAGGCCGTAGGTAAAAGAATCGCCGAGAAACAGCACCCGCGCCCGCACATTGGCCGGCCGGTCCGCGGCAAACACCTGGGAACCCCGCAGGCCCTGGGACGTGTGCGCCCAGGAGTGGGTGTATTCGGACGTGATGCGCAGGCCGTCGATGCCCGGACGGGGTGCCCACAGATACACCGGGTGCACCTCCGACTCAGGAGTGGAGCGCAGGGACATGGGCAGCCAGAACGCTCGCAGCCCCAGTTCGGCGCCGAGCAGGGCCAGCGCGGTAGCCGCAAGGAGCGTGATGACCGCAAAAAGGGGCCGCAATGGATGAATCCCGGATCAACCAGAAGCAGGGTTCGGCAGGCGCATTCGATCACCAACCGGATCGCGAGACAAGAACGCCGGCGCTATACTCAAATCGTCGGACCTACACTCAATAAGAATGTAAGGAGAACCAAAGATGGCCACGTGCAAAATCGCTCTCGGTTTTCTGGCCGTGCTAACGGTCGTGGGCTGTGCCAGCGATCAGGAGTTGCTGGCCAATCAGCAGGAAATGGCCATCCAGACCGCCCTCTCCCGGGGCAAATTCGAGCTGGACTGCCCCGCGGCCACGGGGACTGTCCTGTCCCAGGAAACGGTTAAGCCAGTGATCCGGGGGCCGCTCGTGGGCGGCATGGAACGGGTCCAGTACACCGTGGGCGTGGCGGGCTGTGACCAGCGCAAATCCTACGTGGTCATCTGTGAGGTCGGTGGCAGCGGCTGCTTCGCCGCAGACGGGCAGTAGCCATGCCGGGGCCCGGGATGGCAGGCCGCATTGCCGTTCTGTTGTTAGCGCTACTCTCCGCCCCGTTCATCACTCAGTGCAGCCGGTTTCCGGATTCCGGAACTGAGCAGCGGGGCGGCGCTGCAACAGCGGACGCCGGATTGACACTCCCCACCGTGTCGCCGGGCACGCCGGCGCCGGACTACTGGCAAGACGTCAAGCCGGTGCTGGACCGGCGCTGCGTGGTTTGTCACGCCTGTTACGATGCGCCCTGCCAGCTCAATCTCACGGCCTTTGAGGGCGTCGAGCGGGGAGCCAACCAGGACGAGATCGTCTACGCCGCGGTGCGCCTCAAGCCCACCGACCCGACCCGCCTCTTTATCGATGCCGCCAACACGGCGGGCTGGCGGGCGAAGGGTTTCTACAGCGTGCTGGACGACGCGCCGCCGGTCTCACCGGCGGCGGCCCGGGCCGGCCTGATGCTCCGGCTGCTTGCCCAGAAGAAGCAGCACCCCCAGCCGGACTCGATGCCCCTCGGCAAAGGCTTTGATCTGGGGATAGACCGCAAGCAGCAATGCCCCGCGCCGGACGAGTACGCGAAATTCGCGCAGCGCTTTCCCCTCTGGGGCATGCCCTATGGCCTGCCGGATCTGAGTGACGGGGACTACGCCACCCTGACCAGTTGGCTGTTGCGGGGCGCGAACTATCGGGAGCCGGCGCCCCTGGACGCGGCAGCCCTGAAACGGGTCACGGACTGGGAGACCTTCCTCAACGGGGACGCGCCGAAACAGCGGCTCATGAGCCGGTATCTCTACGAGCACCTGTTCCTCGCGCACTTTTATTTTACCGACGGCGA
>CAYMKJ010000151.1:0-19934 GCA_964391025.1 uncultured Chromatiaceae bacterium | reverse complement strand
GATGGACTCGATTGCTGCATCGCGCTCCGTCCGGCTTGCCGCAGCTGCCTTCAACTTGACGAGTTCCTGATGGGTGAGTGTAGCGTCCAGTTCGGCCAAAAACGCGTCGGTGACACCCGCGGACCCCAGGCGGGACGTCGGCTGGAGTGCGTGGGCGAGACCTCGCAAGTGCTTCTTCTGCTTCTGCGACAGTGGGTTTTGTGTGGCTGTCATGGCCTGCAAGTATAGCGATGAGCCGGAATTCATCCAGCGCCCGGTGGAAGGCCAGGCAGGCCCGCGATCCGTTCGTGAAGCGTGCCCAGGCCGAGGGGTGGCGTTCCCGTGCGGTCTTCAAGCTCTCGGAGCTGCAGGGCCGCGAGCAGCTGATCAAGCCGGGATCGGTGGTTGTCGATCTGGGCGCCGCACCCGGCGCCTGGAGTCAGTTCGCAGCGGGAGTGGCCGGCGACCAGGGCCGGGTCCTGGCCCTGGACCTGCTGCCGATGGCACCCATGGCCGGTGTTGAAATCCTGCAGGGGGATTTTCGCGAAGACACTGTCTTGAGGACCCTGCTCGAAAGTCTGGCCGGGAGGCCCGTAGACCTTGTCCTGTCCGATATGGCCCCCAATATGACCGGGACGCGGGTCGTGGATCAGCCGCGCACCATGCATCTGGCGGAACTGGCCGCCGACTTTGCGGGCCAGGTCCTCTCTCCCGGCGGTAATCTGGTGGTAAAGCTCTTCCAGGGCGAGGGTTTTCAGGAGTACGTCAAGGCCACCCGGGGCCGATTTGCCTCGGTGCGGGTGCGCAAACCCGCTGCATCGCGCTCCGGAAACCGGGAGACTTATCTGGTAGCGAGAAACTTTCGGTTGTAGTAGGGTCTAAATTCGAGTAGCGCCAGATCTTTGGCGCACGCTTCCCTTCCAAGCAGAGGCCGAATCCCGTGCTGAATGACCTGGCGAAAAACATCATCCTCTGGATCGTCATTGCCATTGTGCTCCTGACGGTATTCCAGAGCTTCGGCTCGGGCAGGCGCCAGTCGAACACCGTCGAGTACTCCGAATTCCTCGATATGGTTCAGTCCGGTCAGGTCGATCAGGTGATTTTCGAGGGTGACACCGTCAGGGGCGCCAAGACCACGGGCGAACCCTTCACCACGTACAGCCCGGAGACAGACAACACCGCGCTCATCGGCGAACTGAAGAAGAGCAAGGTGCGCATCAGTGCGATGGCCCCGAAAGGCCAGAACATTCTGGTGAGCCTGTTCATCACTTCGTTCCCCGTGCTGCTCCTGATTGGCGTCTGGGTCTACTTCATGCGTCAGATGCAGGGTGGGGCTGGCGGCCGCGGCGCCATGTCCTTCGGCAAGAGCCGCGCGCGCCTGCTTGGTGAGGATCAGGTCAAAGTCACATTCCTGGATGTGGCGGGTGTCGAGGAGGCCAAGGAAGAACTTTCGGAGATCGTCGAGTTCCTGAAGGACCCCGCCAAATTCCAGCGGCTGGGCGGCAAGATCCCCAGGGGAGTGCTCATGGTCGGTTCACCGGGGACCGGCAAGACGTTGCTGGCCCGCGCCATTGCCGGCGAAGCCAAAGTGCCGTTCTTCACGATATCCGGCTCCGATTTCGTCGAGATGTTCGTCGGTGTGGGTGCATCCCGCGTCCGCGACATGTTCGAGCAGGCGAAGAAGCACTCGCCGTGCATTATCTTCATCGACGAGATCGATGCGGTGGGCCGCCACCGTGGCGCCGGACTTGGTGGCGGACACGATGAACGCGAGCAGACGCTGAACCAGCTCCTCGTGGAGATGGATGGGTTCGAAGGCAACGAAGGCACTATCGTCATCGCGGCAACCAACCGCCCGGACGTGCTGGATCCGGCCCTGCTCCGGCCGGGCCGCTTCGACCGGCAGGTTGTCGTGCCTCTGCCGGACGTGCGTGGCCGCGAGCAGATCCTGAAGGTGCACATGCGGAAGGTGCCCCTGGCGGACGACGTCAGGCCATCGATCATCGCACGCGGCACGCCGGGCTTTTCGGGCGCGGATCTCGCCAATCTCGTGAATGAGGCGGCCTTGTTTGCGGCACGGGCGAATCGCCGTACCGTCACTATGGAGGAATTCGAGAAGGCCAAGGACAAGATCATGATGGGCGCCGAGCGGCGCTCAATGGTCATGAACGAGTCGGAGAAACAGCTCACGGCCTATCACGAGGCCGGACACGCTATCGTCGGCCTGTCGGTGCCGGACCACGACCCGGTGTACAAGGTCTCGATCATTCCCCGGGGGCGGGCCCTGGGCATCACCATGTTCCTGCCCGAAGAGGATCGCTACAGCTACAGCAAGCGCCGTCTCAACAGCCAGATTGCCAGCCTGTTCGGAGGCCGCATTGCGGAACAGCTGATTTTTGGCGCCGATGCCGTCACCACCGGTGCGTCGAACGACATCGAAAGGGCCACAGATATCGCCCGCAACATGGTCACCAAATGGGGCCTGTCTGACCGCCTCGGTCCCCTGACCTACACCGAGGAGGATGGGGAAGTCTTCCTGGGTCGGACGGTGACTCAACACAAGCAGGTGTCCGATGTCACTATCCACGCCATCGACGAGGAAGTGAGGAGGATCATCGACAGCAACTACCAGTTGGCGACGACGATCCTGAACACGAATCTCGTCCCGCTGCACGCCATGGCGGCTGCCCTGATCAAGTACGAAACCATTGATGATGGCCAGATTCGAGACATCATGGCGGGCAGGGAACCGAAGCCGCCGGAGGGCTGGGACAACACCGGCCCCGGGGCCCCAGCCACGGCCTTCGGCAGCGCCAAGCCGGCGGGGGAGCCGGGGATCGGCGAGCCTGCCCCTGCCAGCCAGCACCGCACCCAGACCTGACGACGACGACCCGACCGCCCCTGCACTTCAGGAAGCGATCCGCGCCGGATCGATGCCTGGTCATGGGCGTCCTCAACGTCACGCCGGACTCCTTCTCCGATGGCGGCCATTACCACGATTCGCAGCGTGCCATCGAGCAGGGCCTCGCCATGGCCACTGCCGGCGCAGACATTGTTGACGTGGGCGGCGAATCCACCCGGCCGGGTGCCGTACCACCCGGAACCGCTGCAGAGCTCGACCGCGTGGTCCCCGTCGTTCGCGGCCTGCGTGCGGCATCGAACCTCCTGATTTCAGTGGATACCAGCGATCCGGAGGTCATGTTGGCGGCCGTTGCCGCGGGTGCCGACATGCTAAACGACGTCCGGGCGCTCAGTGGGCCTGGCGCACTGGGGGCCGCTGCGGCCGCCGGGGTGCCGGTGTGCCTGATGCACATGCAGGGCACGCCTGAAACGATGCAACGGGAGCCACGCTACGGGGACGTCGTCGGCGAGGTCTTGGAGTTCCTGACACGCCGGGTTGCGGAGTGTGTCGCAGCGGGGCTGCCACGCGAGTCACTTATACTCGACCCTGGTTTTGGCTTCGGGAAAGCCCTGGCGCACAATCTGGCCCTGCTGAGCCGACTGGACATCCTTGTGGCTATGGGGCTTCCAGTTCTGGTGGGACTCTCGCGCAAGTCGATGATTGGCCAGCTGGTCGCCGATCCACACGGGGTTCCCTCGGACCGTTTGGGCGGCAGCCTGGCGCTGGCGCTCGTGGCCAGGGCGCAGGGGGCGAAGATCGTGCGCGTGCACGACGTGGGGCCAACGGTGCAGGCATTTCGGGTGATGGACGGTCTCGAGACCAGCTCATGAGCAGGAAGCTTTTCGGTACGGACGGCATACGGGGACGCGTGGGCGAGTACCCGATGACGGCCGAGTTCGCCCTCCGCCTGGCTAGTGCGGCCGGTCACGTGCTCGCCCCCGGTGGCGGCAAGGTTCTCATTGGCAAGGACACGCGCGTGTCCGGCTACATGTTCGAGTCAGCTCTCGAAGCCGGCTTTGTTGCCGCCGGCATGGACGTGCTCCTGGTTGGCCCCCTGCCAACACCCGGCATCGCGTATCTGACCCGCACGCTCGGCGCCAACGTCGGTGTGGTTATCAGCGCATCGCATAACCCCTACGAAGACAACGGCATCAAATTTTTCGACGCCAATGGCGGCAAGCTGTCCGACGACATCGAGGCAGCAATCGAGGCCCGGCTATCCGAGCCTGCCGTCACGCGGGAGTCGGGGTGTCTGGGGCGCGCGAAGCGAGTGGAGAACGCGCTCGACACCTACCAGGCCTTCTGCATCTCGACCGTGCCGCGGGAGTTGCGGCTCGATGGTCTCAAGATCGTCATCGACTGCTCACACGGAGCGGCCTACAAGGTTGCACCCCGCGTCCTGTCGGAACTGGGGGCGGAAATCGTGCCGATCGGCTGTTCGCCGAACGGCCGAAACATCAACGACAGCTGTGGAACTACCCAACCGGAACTGCTGCAACTCACTACCCAGGGAGTACGGGCCGATCTCGGCATTGCTCTCGATGGGGATGGTGACCGGGTGCTGATGGTGGATCACAACGGTCAGCTGGTTGACGGCGACCAGTTGCTCTGGGTACTGGCCAGCGCGTGGTACAGGTCAGGCCAGTTGGTCGGCCCTGTCATTGGCACGCTGATGAGTAACCTTGGCCTGGAGAACGGGCTGAAGGATCTCGGCGTGGAGTTCCGGCGCGCCAAGGTGGGCGATCGCTACGTTCTGGAGCTGTTGCGCGAGACCGGAGGGCGGCTCGGCGGTGAAACGTCGGGCCACCTGATCTGCCTCGACAAGACCACCACAGGCGACGGACTGGTGAGCGCACTGCAGGTCCTCTGCGTCATCAAGCAGTCGGGGCTGACCCTGGCGGAATTATCGGCGGGAATGGCCCGCTACCCGCAGAAGCTCGTGAATGTCCGGGTGCGTCACCAGATCGACCTGAAGAACGCGCTGCCGATCCAGTTAGCGGTTGCCTGCGCGGAACGGCAGCTTGGGACGCGGGGGCGGATTGTCCTGCGCGCGTCCGGTACCGAGCCCGTCGTGCGGGTGATGGTCGAGGGCCAGGACCAGGGCGAGGTTGAGCGGCTTGCTGACGAAATTGCCGCCAGTATCCGGGGCATGGTTACGGGCTGACGGTCCCGCGCCCTGACGGTCCGCGTTGCTTTCAACGGGGCGGAAAGCTACCCTGCGGCGTCTTTTTTTTCGGGCCACGGGCCTGCTCTGATGCCAGACAGACGGTCTTTGGTCGCGGGAAACTGGAAGCTGAACGGCGACCGTGCGGCCAACCATGCGTTGGTTTCTGCGGTGGCCGATGGCTTGGCGACCGTGGGCCTGGGGCCCGCGATTCTGGCCGCCGCCGCCGCTCCCCTGGAGGTTCTCCTCTGTCCGCCCTTTGTCTATCTGGCTGAACTCGTGGACCTCGCGGCAGGCCGACACCTCAGTATTGGGGCGCAGGACGTTGCGGTGGAGGAGACCGGCGCCTTCACTGGCGAAGTCTCCGCAGCCATGCTCCATGACGTGGGCTGTCGCTACGTCATCGTCGGCCACTCCGAACGGCGCGCACTCTTTGGGGATACCGACGACCGGGTGGCTGGCAAGGTCATGGCCGCCCTGCGCGCCGGACTCGCCCCCATCCTGTGCGTTGGAGAGACTCTGGCCGAGCGCGATGCCGGGCAAACCCTGCCCGTTGTCCGCCGGCAGCTGGATGCAGTGCTCTCGGCGGTAGACGCAGCCCGGCTGCCGGCGGCCGCGCGCCGGTTGATTGCCGTGGCCTACGAACCCGTGTGGGCGATCGGCACGGGGCGGACCGCGACACCGGCAGAGGCGCAGGCGGTCCACGCCGACATCCGGGCCACTGTCGCGGGACGCGATGCTACAATGGCGCGCGACCTCCGGATCCTATACGGGGGCAGCGTCAAGGCGTCCAACGCGAAGGACCTCTTCGCGATGCAAGATATTGATGGCGGGCTGATCGGCGGCGCAGCGCTGCAGGCCGCCGAATTTGTGAGCATTTGCAAGGCGGCAGCAGGCTGATGACTACGCTTCACACTTTCGTGCTGGTTGTGCATGTGCTGATCGGAGCCATGATCGTGGCTCTCGTGCTGCTCCAGCGCGGCAAGGGCGCCGATGCCGGTGCGGGTTTCGGCGCGGGCGCCTCCGGAACGGTTTTCGGGGCCCGCGGCTCGGCGAATTTCCTGTCCCGGTCCACGGGCGTGCTGGCTTTCTTCTTCTTTGGCACAAGTCTTGGCCTGGCCTACCTGGGCACGCAGCGGGAGGCGCCGAAGAGCCTGCTTGATGCCGCAGTGCCGATCCTGGCGCCGGCCCAGCTTCCGGCCCAGCTTCCGGCCGGGGCGACCCCGGCTGTGGGCGTGACGAACAAGCCGACTTCGGTCGAGCTGCCGGCGTTACCGACGCCGTTACCGAAGGCGGAGCCAGCGCAGCCGTCTTCGCCAGGTAAACCGGGCCAAGGCCCGTCAGCGGGTCAGCCAGCTGGTCAGCCAGGGGTCCAGCCCGGCGGCTAGCCGCCCCGGCGAAATGCATTTGCCGACGTGGTGGAATTGGTAGACACACCGTCTTGAGGGGGCGGCGGCGCAAGCTGTGTGAGTTCGAGTCTCACCGTCGGCACCAATAAACTAGACTAAGCGAGGCCATAGAGTTCTTGATTGATTGCGACGTTTGGGCGTCGCCAAGCAGTTCTGGGTTGAAGGAGCGCCCGTGCTGACCAACTACGTCCCCGTACTGGTCTATCTCTGTGTGGCGTTGGGCATCGGCCTGGTCCTGCTGGGCCTCGGGTTCCTGATAGGACGGGGCCAGAAGTATCCGGAGAAGCTCTCGCCCTACGAGTGCGGCTTCGAGCCCTTCGAAGACAGCCGTATGAAATTCGATGTTCGCTACTACCTGGTGGCCATTCTCTTCATCGTCTTCGATCTGGAAATCGCCTTTCTGTTTCCCTGGGCCGTGACCCTCGACGAGATTGGACTGGTCGGAATCCTGGCCATGGGCATCTTCCTCGCCGTCCTGGTGGTCGGCTTCGTTTACGAATGGAAGAAGGGAGCCCTCGAATGGGATTAGGAACGGGACCAGGATCAGGCTTGGCCGAACCCCAGCCGGACATCCTCCAGCAGCGCGGCTTCGTCGTTACGAAGCTCGATACCCTCATTAACTGGGCCCGCACCGGTTCGCTTTGGCCCATGACTTTCGGTCTGGCCTGTTGTGCGGTCGAGATGATGCACGCCGGCGCGGCCCGCTATGACCTGGATCGCTTCGGGGTCATCTTTCGCCCCAGTCCCCGGCAGTCGGATGTCATGATCGTCGCCGGGACACTGACCAACAAGATGGCGCCGGCCCTGCGCAAGGTCTACGACCAGATGGCGGAGCCGCGCTGGGTGATCTCGATGGGCTCTTGCGCCAATGGCGGCGGCTACTATCATTATTCCTATGCGGTAGTTCGCGGTTGCGACCGGATTGTCCCGGTGGATGTCTACGTGCCCGGTTGTCCGCCAACCGCCGAGGCATTGCTCTACGGCATCATTCAGTTGCAGAACAAGATCCGCCGCACGAACACCATCGCCCGATGAGCACTGGTGCGATCAGCTTGCGCCAGACCAGTCCGCGCCAGGAGGCCCTCGCGGCCCGACTTGCTGAGCGCTTCGGCGACGCCATCCTCCGCATCACTTCCCGCTGCGGCGAACTGGGCTATGAGGTAGCACCCGGCAACCTGCTGGCCGTCGCCCGCACGCTGCGGGACGATCTCGGTTTCGAGATGCTGATAGACGTGTGCGGCGTGGACTACCTCACCTACGGGCGCGACGAATGGGCGACACAGGGGGCCACCAGCGGCGGCTTCAGCCGCGCGGCGGAACAGGGCACGATTCTCGCGGATCCCGGCCAGCAGTTTGACGCCCGGCGCTTTGCCGTCGTCTACCACCTGCTCTCGGTGTGCGCAAATGTCCGCCTGCGGCTCACCGTCTACACCGGCGCCGCTAACCCCCCCCTGATTCCCTCCATCATCGGCATCTGGGCAGCAGCGAACTGGTACGAACGGGAAGCCTTCGACCTGTTCGGCATTCTCTTCGAGGGCCACCCCGACCTGCGTCGGTTGCTGACCGACTACGGATTCATAGGGCACCCGTTCCGCAAGGACTTTCCGCTGTCCGGCAATCTGGAGGTCCGCTACGACCCGGAGCAGGGCCGCGTCGTCTACCAGCCCGTCACGATCGAGCCGCGGACTCTGGTGCCGCGCGTGATTCGTGACGACAACCGCTATGCGCCGGACCTGAAGGATGGGCATGGCTGAGTTCCAGAACTTCACGCTGAACTTCGGCCCCCAGCACCCGGCTGCCCACGGTGTGCTGCGTCTGGTGCTGGAGATGGACGGCGAAACCGTTCAGAAAGCCGACCCGCACATTGGCCTGCTGCATCGGGGCACGGAGAAGCTCGCAGAGAGCAAGCCCTTCAATCAAAGCATCGGCTACATGGACCGGCTCGACTACGTGTCGATGATGTGCAACGAGCACGGCTATGTGCTCGCCATCGAGAAGCTGCTGGGCATCCAGATACCGAAGCGCGCCCAGTACATCCGCGTAATGTTTGACGAGGTCACTCGAATCCTCAACCACCTGATGTGGCTGGGGGCTCACGGGCTCGACATCGGCGCGATGACAGTCTTTCTGTACTGCTTCCGCGAACGGGAGGACCTGATGGACTGCTACGAGGCAGTGTCGGGAACGCGCATGCACGCCACCTACTACCGGCCCGGCGGCGTGTACCGGGACCTGCCCGCGCGTATGCCCAAGTTTCAGTCCTCGGAGTTTCGCTCTGCAGGGTTTCACGCTGGCAAGGACATCAAGCGGCTCAATGCCGCACGGGAAGGCTCCCTGCTGGATTTCCTCGAGGACTTTACCGAGCGCTTCCCGAAGTGTGTGGACGAGTATGAAACGCTGCTGACGGACAACCGTATCTGGAAGCAGAGGACCGTCAACATCGGTGTTGTCGGTCCCGAGCGTGCCCTGCAACTCGGTTTCACGGGGCCGATGCTGCGCGGCTCCGGCGTGGAGTGGGACTTGCGCAAGAAGCAGCCCTACGAGGTCTACCCGGAGATCGAGTTCGACATCCCGGTGGGCGTCAACGGGGACTGCTACGACCGCTACCTCGTCCGCATCGAGGAACTCCGGCAGTCGAACCGCATCGTCCGTCAGTGCATCGACTGGCTGCGGCGAAATCCCGGTCCCGTGATGGTGGATGACCGGAAGTTCGCGCCACCCAGTCGGGAAGAGATGAAGGACGACATGGAGTCGCTCATCCATCACTTCAAACTCTTCACCGAGGGCTACACCGTGCCCGCCGGCGAGGCCTACGCGGCCGTCGAGCACCCGAAAGGTGAATTCGGCGTGTACCTCGTGTCCGACGGCGCGAACAAGCCCTACCGCCTGAAAGTGCGCGCGCCGGGTTTCGCCCATCTGTCCGCCATGGCGGAAATGGTGGAGGGCCACATGCTGGCCGACGTCGTCGCTGTTATAGGCACCCAGGACATCGTCTTTGGCGAGATTGATCGCTGATGGCAACCAGCACCGATACCGGACTATCCCCGCAGGTGCGGGCCGAAATCGATCGCTGGATTGTCCGTTTTCCGGCGGGCCGGCAACGGTCAGCGGTCATTGCGGCGCTGCATGCGGCCCAGCACGAGAACCACGGCTACCTGACCCGGGAGTTGATGGAGGGCGTCGCCGCCTACCTCGGCTTGCCGGCGATCCAGGTGTTCGAAGTCGCCTCGTTCTATTCGATGTTCGAAACCAAGGCCGTGGGTCGCCACAGCATCTCAGTATGTACCAACATCTCCTGCCTGCTATGCGGGGGTGAGAAAATTCTGGCCCATGTGGAAAAGCGCCTTGGCATCAAGGTGGGGGAGAGCACCCCGGACGGCCGTTTCTATCTCAAGAAGGAGGAAGAATGTCTCGCGGCCTGCTGTGGTGCGCCGATGATGATGGTCGATCACAAGTACTTCGAAAACCTGACGCCAGCCCTGGTGGACGAGATACTGGACGGCATCGCCCTTGCTGCGGACTTGGCCGCGGACCTGGCCCCGGAGCAGAACCATGACTGAGGCCCGCCGTTACGAGCAGAACCTGGTGTGCTTCCAGACGCTGGGCAAGGATCAGCCTGCCAGCCTCAGGACCTACCGGGAGGGCGGTGGCTACGAGGTCTGGGAAAAGATTCTTGCCGGCAAAGTGACGCGTGAGCAGGTCATCGACGGCGTCAAGGCGTCGGGGCTGCGCGGCCGCGGGGGCGCGGGTTTCCCCACGGGCGTGAAGTGGAGCTTCATGCCGAAGGACGCCGCGGGACAGAAATACGTCGTCTGCAATTCGGACGAGAGCGAGCCCGGAACCTGTCACGACCGGGACATCCTCCGCTACAACCCGCACTCCGTCATCGAGGGGATGGCCATCGGCGGTTTCGCGATGGGCGCCACCGTGGGCTACAACTATATTCGCGGTGAATTCCTCGCTGAACCCATCCCCGTCTTCGAAGAGGCGTTGAGGGAGGCCTACATGGCCGGCGTTTTGGGGCGAAATATTCGTGGCTCCGGGATCGACTTTGACCTGTACACGTTCGTTGGCGCTGGCGCCTATATTTGTGGCGAAGAGACGGGCCTGCTGGAGTCCCTCGAAGGCAAGCCGGGCAAGCCGCGCTTCAAGCCGCCATTCCCGGCCGCCTTTGGCCTGTATGGCCGGCCAACGACGATCAACAACACGCAGTCCTTTGCGTCCGTGCCCACGATCCTGCGGCGTGGCCCCAAGTGGTTTGCTGACCTGGGTCCTGAGGGGTCGGGCGGTACGGCGCTATTCTCAGTCTCGGGGCACGTGGAGAAACCGGGCAACTTTGAGTTGCCACTCGGCATACCTTTCCGCGATCTGCTGCAGATCGCCGGTGGCGTGCGAGATGGGCGGGCGCTCAAGGCGGTAATCCCCGGCGGGTCTTCCGTACCGGTCGTGCCCGGAGCCGCCATCCTGGATGCCACGATGGACTACAACGGCCTGAAGAAGATCGGGACGTCACTGGGCACCGGCGCGGTCGTCGTCATGGACGACACCACGTGCATGGTGAGCATGCTGCGCCGAATCTCCCGCTTCTACTATGCTGAGTCGTGCGGACAATGCACGCCCTGCAGGGAAGGAACGGGTTGGCTCTACCGCATGCTCAGCCGGATCCTGGAAGGCCAGGGACGCCGCGAGGACCTGAAA
Source organism: uncultured Chromatiaceae bacterium (assembly GCA_964391025.1). Lineage (GTDB taxonomy): Bacteria > Pseudomonadota > Gammaproteobacteria > Steroidobacterales > SHZI01. Next base: position 8,782 of record CAYMKJ010000151.1, on the reverse strand, counting down.
CTGTTGCTGGATGTGGCCAACCGGATCGAAGGCCACACCATCTGCGCGCTGGGGGACGCCGCCGCCTGGCCCGTGCAGAGCTTCCTGCGGCATTTCATGCCCGAATTCGAGTACATGATCGAGCATCGCGGCCGCTCAGTTGTCGACTCGCGCCCAGAGGCGGCCTAAGCGCCTGCAAGGAACGCGAGTTTCATGAGCGACAACACGATCAAGGTCGAGGTCAACGGCGTCGAGTTCGACGCGCGTCCTGGCGAGATGCTGATTGCAGTCACGGACCGGGCCGGCATCTACGTGCCCCGCTTCTGCTACCACGAGAAGCTGTCGGTGGCCGCGAATTGCCGCATGTGCCTTGTCGAGGTCGTCAACGCGCCGAAGCCGCTGCCCGCCTGCGCCACGCCAGTCGCGAACGGCATGAAAGTCGCCACCCGTTCGCCCAAGGCCATCGGAGCGCAGAAAGCCGTGATGGAGTTCCTGCTCATCAATCACCCCCTTGATTGCCCGATATGCGACCAGGGCGGCGAGTGCGAGTTGCAGGATCTGGCCATGGGCTTCGGGCGGGATGTCTCGCGCTTCACGGAACGCAAGCGCGTGGTCAAGGACAAGGACATCGGTCCGCTGGTGTCCACCGACATGACCCGCTGCATCCACTGCACCCGGTGCGTGCGCTTCGGCCAGGAAATAGCCGGCATTCAGGAACTGGGTACGATCGGACGCGGCGAATATATGCAGATCAGCACCTTTATCGAACGCAGTGTTGATCACGAACTGTCGGGCAATATCATCGACCTCTGCCCGGTCGGCGCCCTGAACAGCAAGCCCTACCGGTTCAGCGCACGGGCCTGGGAAATGCAGGCGCTGCCGACCGTGGCGCCCCACGACTGCGTGGGCTCGAACCTGTCGGCGCACGTGCTTCTGGGCAAGGTGAAGCGGATCGTTCCGCGGGCCAACGAGGCCGTTAACGAAACCTGGCTCGCCGACCGGGACCGCTTCAGCTACGAAGGCATCTATGCGGACCGTCTTGAGCAGCCGCTGCTGCGGGACGGGGACACCCTGCGCCCGGTGAGCTGGGAGCAGGCCCTGGAGGCCGCTGCCAGGGGCATGGCGGTTGCCGGGCAGCAGGGCGGCAACGCTCTCGGCGCCTGGGCAGCCCCAACCTCCACGGTGGAGGAGGGCTTCCTTCTGCAGCGTCTGTTGAGGCACCTCGGCTCCGACAGCCTCGACCACCGGCTGCGCCGCAGGGACTTCCGCCTGCAGGACCGGGATCCCGTGTTCCCCTGGCTGGGGATGTCGCTGGCCGAACTCGAGCAGGCGGATGTCATTCTGGTCGTGGGCTCGAATCTGCGCCGGGAAGCCCCGCTGATTGCACACCGGGTGCGCAAGGCTGCCCTGCGTGGTGCCCGCGTGGTGTTCGTCAACCCCGCTCGCCACGAGTATCTGCATCCGGTCGCGGGCTACCTGGAAACCGGGCTGGACCTGGTGGGCGGCGTGCGCCGTCTGCTCGCCGACAGTCCCGATGCGGAGGCCGCTGCGATCATGGCCCGGTTGCGCGGCGCCGAGCGGGCCGTCGTGCTCCTGGGGCAGATTGCCGGCCGGCACCCGCGGCTGGCGGATCTACGCCAGGCGGCTGGCGAGTTCTCCCGCAAGCTCGGGGCCCGGATCGGCTATCTGTCGGAGGGAGCAAACTCGGCGGGATTGGCGCTGGCCGGTGTTCTGCCCCACCGCGGGCCGGGCGGAATTCCCCTGGTCAGAGCGGGCAGGAACCTGGCCGAGATGTTCGCCCAGCCACTCGCCGGACTGGTATTGATGAATGTCGAGCCGGAGCACGACTGCGCAGAGGATCAGCTGGCCGTTAACGCCCTTGAGGCCGCGGGTTTCGTCCTGGCGCTCGCACCGTATCTGAGCCCGGCTCTTGAGGCCCATGCGGATGTCGTCCTGCCGGTAGGCACTTTCGTGGAAACGGCGGGGACCTTCGTCAACTGCGAGGGCCGCTGGCAGAGCTTCAACGGCGTAGCCGCGCCGGTGGGCGCGAGCAGGCCCGCCTGGAAGGTGCTGCGCGTTCTCGGCAACCTCCTGAAACTTCCGGATTGTGACTACGCCAGCGCGGAAGAGATCAGGGCGGTCGTCCAGACGCTGGCAGCTGCTGTGCAACCTGACAATACGGTGGCCGTGACGGCCATTCCACCCGCGATCACAGCGGCTGGCATCGCGCTTCGCGACCTCGACGTTCCCATGTACCAGACAGACGGCATCCTGCGGCGTGCGGTTGCCCTCCAGCAGACACAGGTTGCCCGTGGCTAGTACCTTGGTGATCCTCAGTCGGATCCTGGCGCTCATGGTGATCGTCATTCTTTGCGTCGCGTTCCTGACCTACCTTGAGCGCAAGATCATTGGCTACATGCAGAACCGTATCGGCCCGAACCGGGTAGGGCCCCGGGGCTGGTTCCAGCCGTTCGCGGACGTGATCAAGCTGCTCGTCAAGGAAGTGGTGATCCCATCCAGGGCGAACCGGTTCCTCTTTATCGTCGCGCCGCTGCTATCCATCGTGCCGGCCCTCGCCGCGTGGGCCGTAATCCCGCTGTTCCCTGGCTTCGCGATCGCCGAGATCGATGCCGGGTTACTGTATGTTCTTGCCCTGACGTCGCTCGGCGTCTACGGCGTGATCCTGGCGGGCTGGGCTTCGAATTCCAAATACGCGCTGCTCGGTGCCATGCGCTCTGCCGCCCAGATCGTGGCCTACGAAATTGCCATGGGCTTCGCCCTGGTGGGTGTGCTGATGGCCGGCGGCAGCCTCAACCTGGGCAAGCTCGTCGAGGCCCAGTCGGGTGGACTCTTCAGCTGGTTCTGGCTGCCACTGTTCCCCTTGTTCATCATCTATTTCGTGTCCGGCGTCGCTGAAACCAACCGGGCCCCGTTCGACGTGGCCGAAGGCGAGTCCGAGATCGTTGCCGGCTTTCACGTGGAATACTCCGGAGTGGCCTTCGCCATCTTCTTCCTGGCGGAATACGCCAACATGATCCTGATTGCGGCGCTGACAGCAGTGCTGTTCTGGGGCGGCTGGGAGTCGCCCTTTGCCGGGCCGCTGCTCGGCGCCCTGGACGGCACACCTCTCGAAATCCTTCGGCTGCCCGGGATTCATTGGCTGGCCTTCAAGATCGCTGTTTTCCTGTTCTGCTTCCTCTGGTTCCGGGCCACATTTCCCCGCTATCGCTACGACCAGATCATGCGGCTGGGCTGGAAGGTTTTCATTCCGATCACTATCGTCTGGATCGTGATCGAAGGCGGCATGGCGGCATTACGCATCGGCCCCTGGAATACCTGATGAATATGCACGCCATCAGAAGCGTCCTCAGGACTTTCACGCTCTGGGAATTGCTGCAGGGTTTGCGGTTGACGCTGGGCAATCTTTTCGTCAAGAAGGTGACGATCCAGTATCCGGAGGAGAAGACGCCCCAGTCGCCACGGTTTCGCGGGCTGCACGCCTTGCGCAGTTATCCCAACGGCGAGGAGCGGTGCATTGCCTGCAAGCTCTGCCAGGCGGTGTGCCCGGCGGCAGCGATTACCATCGAGTCCGACGTGGGCCCGGACGGCACCCGGCGCACCACGCGCTACGACATCGACCTCTTCAAGTGCATCTACTGCGGCTTCTGCGAGGAGGCCTGTCCGGTGGATGCGATTGTCGAAACCCGGATCTTCGAGTACCACATGGAGAACCGCGGGGAGAACATCATGACCAAGGACAAGCTGATGGCCGTGGGCGAGAAGTACGAGGCGGTGATCGCCGCAGACCGGGCAACCGACGCTCCTTACCGCTGAACCCGGGCACCAGCAGGACCATGTTCGCTACATTTCTCTTCTATGCACTGGCCACCGTGCTGCTGGCCGCCGCGGTTGGCGTCATTACGGTCCGCAACCCGGTCTACGCGGCGCTCTACCTCATCCTTGCCTTTGTTACGAGCGCCGTCCTGTGGCTGCTGCTGGAAGCCGAGTTCCTGGCCATCGTGCTGGTCCTCGTCTATGTCGGGGCCGTGATGGTGCTGTTCCTCTTTGTCGTGATGATGCTGGACATCAACGCCACCACATTACGGGAGGGCTTCCTGCGCTATGCCCCGGTGGGGGCGATTGTCGCGGGAATCATCGTTCTGGAACTGGCCTATGTCATCTGGTTCCGCAGCGATGGTCTTCCGGTGGGCCGGCAGCTGGTACCCCGGGATGCCGCGTATTCCAGCACGGAGCAGCTGGGGCAGGTGCTCTACACCCAGTATCTCTATCCGTTTGAGCTGGCCGGGATGTTGCTCCTGCTGGCAATCGTGGCGGCCATTCTGCTGACCATGCGGCACCGTCCCGGCCTCAAGGTGCAGGACGTGGTGGAGCAGGTGAAGGTACGGCGCGAGGACCGTGTCCGCGTCGTGAAAATGAAGTCGGAGTCTGAATAATGGTCACGCTCTCCCATTACCTCACCCTGTCGGCACTGCTGTTCACCATCAGCGTCGCCGGCATCTTTCTCAACCGTAAGAATGTGCTCGTCCTGTTGATGTGCGTCGAGCTGCTCCTGCTCGCCGTCAATTTCAACTTCATCGCCTTTTCCCGCTATCTCGATGACCCGGCGGGCCAGGTGTTCGTGTTCTTCATTCTCACGGTTGCCGCCGCGGAGTCGGCTATCGGCCTGGCGATTCTGGTCGTGCTGTTCCGGAGCCGGCGCAGCATCAACGTCCAGGAGCTGGACGTGTTGAAGGGCTGAACCGATGGAACGCCTGTACCTCGCCATCGTTCTGTGTCCCCTGGTCGCCGCCCTGGTGGCAGGGCTTTTTGGCCGCCAGATTGGCCGGGCAGGCGCGCACACGGTGACGATTCTCGGCGTTGGCGCCTCGTTCGTGATCTCGCTGCTGGTGCTGAAGGCCCAGTGGTACGACGGTGCGCCCGTTTACAACGGTTCGGTCTACACCTGGGCGGTCGTGGACGGCGTCACCATGGACGTGGGTTTTCTGGTGGACCGGCTGACCGCCCTGATGATGGTCGTGGTCACGTCCGTATCGCTCATGGTGCACATCTACACCATTGGCTACATGCACGACGACGCCGGCTACCAGCGGTTCTTCAGCTACATCTCGCTGTTCACCTTCGCCATGCTCACGCTGGTCATGGCCAATAACTTCCTGCAGTTGTTCTTTGGCTGGGAGGCGGTTGGGCTGGTGTCCTACCTGCTGATCGGCTTCTGGTACACGCGGCCGACCGCCATCGTTGCCAATCTGAAGGCATTCCTGGTCAATCGGGTCGGGGATTTTGGCTTTCTGCTCGGCATCGCGCTGATCCTCAAGGCCACGGGCAGTCTCGATTACGGGACGGTGTTCGCCAGGGCGCCCGAAATGAGCGGCCAGACCATCGAGTTGTGGTCAGGAGCGCCCTGGTCCGTGATGACGGTGGCCTGCATCCTGCTGTTCGTGGGGGCCATGGGCAAATCGGCCCAGATGCCGCTGCACGTCTGGCTGCCGGATTCCATGGAAGGCCCCACGCCGATTTCTGCACTGATTCACGCGGCGACCATGGTGACCGCAGGCGTGTTCATGGTGGCGCGCATGTCGCCGCTCTTTGAATATTCCGAGACGGCGCTGTCGGTGGTGCTGGTCATTGGCGCGACCACGGCCCTGTTCACCGGGTTCCTCGGCGTCGTCCAGAACGACATCAAGCGGGTCGTGGCGTATTCAACGCTGTCGCAACTTGGCTACATGACGGCGGCGCTGGGCGCCTCGGCCTACGCGGCCGGGGTGTTCCACCTGATGACCCACGCCTTCTTCAAGGCTCTGCTGTTCCTGGCTGCGGGTTCGGTCATCGTCGCCATGCACCACGAACAGGACATCCGCAAGATGGGTGGCCTGCGCAAGTACCTGCCCGTCACCTGGCTGACCGCCCTGATCGGGACCCTGTCGCTGATCGGCTTTCCCGGCTTCTCGGGCTTCTTCTCCAAGGACGCCCTGATCGAGGCAGTCGGGCACGCCGGGCGGGCAGGGGCGACCTACGCCTGGTGGTGCCTGCTCATCGGCGTGTTCGTCACGGCGCTGTACTCGTTCCGCATGTACTTTCTGGTTTTTCACGGGCCCGAGCGTCTCGACGCCGAGACCCGATCGCACCTGCACGAATCGCCCTGGGTGATCACGGCGCCGCTGGTGCTGCTCGCGATTCCGTCGGCGATTATCGGCTGGCTGAGCATCGGGCCGGTCGTTTACGGGGACTACTTCGGTGCCGCCATCCTGGTTCGGGAACCGAACAACGTGCTGGGCGAACTGGCCGGTGAGTTCCATGGGCCCGGAGCCTATATCCTGCACGCGTTCTCCGCCCCGGTGCCCTACCTGGCCTTCGCGGGAGCTTTCACGGCCTGGTATTTGTACCTGCGCAACCCCGCGCTCGCCGAAGCCATCCGGCTCCGCTTCAAGTGGCTGCACACGCTGCTGATGAACAAGTACTACTTCGATGACTTCAACGAGAAGGTGCTGGCCCGGGGCACGACGGGCCTCGGCACTGTGTTCTGGCGGTTCGGCGACGTCATGCTCATCGACGGGGGCCTCGTTAACGGCAGCGCACGCCTGGTCGGCTGGGCTTCCCAGGTCACCCGCCAGTTGCAGAGCGGATACCTGTACCACTACGCCTTCGCCATGATCATCGGCCTTGCGGTGCTGGTGGGCTGGCTCCTGCTGGGGGCCTGAGTTGATGAGCAGTTCGATGATCGAGAGCCTGTTTGGTATCGGTACCCTGAGCGTTCTGGTGTGGTTGCCCATCCTGGGTGGCCTGCTGTTGCTGGCTCTTGGTCAGTCGGGCAGCCAATCTGGCAAGAAGCGTTCGGGTCTGCGCCTTGACCGGTGGGCGGCCCTGGCCATCTCCGTGCTCACCTTCGTGCTCAGCCTGCCGCTCTGGACCGGCTTCGATTCGTCCACCGCCAGCATGCAGTTCGTGGAGCGCCTGCCCTGGATCCGGTCCTTCAACGTGGAGTACTACCTAGGGGTCGACGGCTTTTCCATGCCGCTGATCCTGCTGACCACGTTCCTCACGCCGATCGTCGTGCTGGCTGGCTGGGAGGTTATCGAGAAGCGCACGGCGCAATACTTTGCGGCATTCCTGATTCTAGAGGGCCTGATGATCGGCGTCTTTGCCGCGCTGGACGCCCTGCTCTTCTACGTTTTCTGGGAGGCCATGCTGGTTCCGATGTTCATCATCATCGGGGTCTGGGGTGGCGAGCGGCGGGTCTACGCGACGATCAAGTTCTTCCTGTACACCTTCCTCGGCTCGGTGTTCATGCTGGTCGCGCTGATCTACCTGTACCTGAAGTCAGGCAGCTACAGCATTCTGGATTTCCAGAACCTTCCGCTCTCACTGACCGAGCAGACCCTGATCTTCCTGGCGTTCCTGTTTGCCTTTGCGGTCAAGGTGCCGATGTGGCCGGTCCACACCTGGTTGCCGGATGCGCACGTGGAAGCCCCCACCGGCGGCTCGGTCATCCTGGCAGCCGTCTTGCTGAAGATGGGCGGCTACGGGTTCGTTCGCTTCAGCCTGCCGATCACGCCAGATGCCAGCAGCAAGCTGGCCTGGCTCATGATCTCGCTGTCACTCGTCGCGGTCGTCTACATCGGCCTGGTCGCCCTGGTGCAGAAAGACATGAAGAAGCTGATCGCCTATTCGTCGATCGCTCACATGGGTTTTGTCACCCTCGGCTTCTTCATCGCCTGGTCGATTCTCGACCGGACCGGCTCGTCCGCCGGCATCGCCATGGGACTGTCGGGTGGCATGTTCCAGATGATTTCCCACGGCTTCATCTCCGGGGCGTTGTTTCTGTGCGTTGGGGTGCTGTATGACCGGCTGCACAGCCGGCAGATCGCCGACTACGGCGGCGTCGTCAACACCATGCCGCGCTTTGCCGCGTTCATGGTGCTCTTTGCCCTGGCCAATGCGGGCCTGCCGGGCACCTCCGGGTTCGTCGGTGAGTTTCTGGTGATCCTGGCTGTGTTCAAGGCCGGCTTCTGGTACGCGTTTCTGGCTGCCACCACCCTGATCCTCGGTGCGGCCTACACCCTGTGGATGGTGAAGCGTGTGGTGTTCGGGGCCGTTGCCAATGAGGGCGTGGCGGGGCTGACGGACGCCTCGGGGCGCGAGCTGCTGGTGCTGGCGCTGGTTGCCGCCGGTGTGCTCGGCCTCGGGTTGTGGCCCGCGCCGCTCGCCGACGTCATGGCAGCCAGCGTCGACCACCTGGCTGTGCAGATCACCCAGTCCAAGCTGGAGGGTGCTCCATGAACGCTCTCGCGACGGGCTTGAACAGTGGCGTGCACGCCGATCTGATCACCGTCTGGCCGGAAATCCTTCTCGCGGTTGGACTGTGTATCGTGCTGGTCGTCGATATGTTCCTTAGGGACACGTACCGGGACGTCACCTACCTGCTCACGATCTTCCTGCTGGCGATCCTGGCCTGGTCGCTGCTTGGTGTCGGTGACGCGGGCGAGACAGTGCTGGCTTTCGGCGGCTCCTACATCAGCGACCCCCTGAGCCGGGTGCTGAAACTGTTTGCCGTGGCGGCCGTTGCCACCGTGTTCCTCTACTCCCGGCCCTACCTGCGGGTCCGCGGGCTGCACCTGGGCGAGTTCTACGTGCTGGGCCTGTTTGGCCTGCTGGGCATCCTCGTGCTGGCCTCAAGCTACAGCCTGCTGGTGAGCTACCTGGGTCTCGAGCTGCTTTCCCTGAGCCTCTACGCCATGGTGGCCTTCAACCGGGAGTCGCCGGTGGCCGCAGAGGCCGCCATGAA
>CAYMKJ010000150.1:0-1798 GCA_964391025.1 uncultured Chromatiaceae bacterium | reverse complement strand
TGGTCAAAGTTCGGCGCCTGTTTGGGCAGAAAGGTGGTCAACCTTTAAAGCTTGTCCACACTGGGTTACCTATATGTCAACTATTGGTTGACAGCCTGGATACATGATCCTAAGCTTCAAACATCGAGGCCTTGCTGAGCTGTTCGAGTCCGGACACAGCCGTTACGTGCGTGCAGACCTGATTAGACGGGCCGTACGCCGACTTGATGCACTGCAGGCGGCGACTCGGCCGGAGCATCTGCGGATACCAGGTTTCGACTTTCACCGGCTGACCGGCGCGACACCGGTGCGTTACAGCGTTCACGTCAATGGCCCATGGTGCATCACCTTCGGCTGGTCAAACGATGACGCAATCGATGTAGATCTGGTCAACTATCACTGAGGCGGCAATGCGAAAGGACACGCGCAAGAGACCACCAACGCACCCTGGGGAGCTTCTCCGGGAAGACATCCTGCCCGCATTGGGAGTATCGGTGTCAGCTGCGGCGCGAGACCTGCAGATCAGCCGGCAACTGCTGCACGGAATTCTGATCGGTCGGCGTCCGGTTACTCCTGCGATGGCCTTGCGCCTCGGCCGCTACTGCGGCAACGGGCCCGACCTGTGGCTGGCAATGCAGACTGCTCACGATCTGTGGCATGCGGAGCGGGCCATCGGGGCGACTCTCAGGAAGATTCCGGTGAAACGGGCGGCGTAGGAGCGCCTTTAGGCGCGACCCCTTCACTAAATAAATCAGGTGGTCGCGCCTAAAGGCGCTCCTACAGGACGCACGGGGCCGCTAGTCATCCCCCGCATCCGCCAGTTCCGGAAACAGCACGGACGTATAGCCAAACCGCGTGAAGTCCCGGACCCGCATCGGGTACAGGGTGCCGATCAGGTGATCGCACTCGTGCTGGACGACCCTCGCGTGGAAGCCGTCTGCCACCCGGTCGATGGGCTCACCGAACGGGTCGAAGCCCCGGTAGCGGATGCGCGCCCAGCGTGGCACGACGCCGCGGAGACCGGGCACGGACAGGCAGCCCTCCCAGTCCTCCTCGATTTCCGGTCCGAGCGGCTCGATCTGCGGATTAACGAGCACCGTGCGGGGCACCTCCGGCGCATCCGGGTAGCGCTCGTTGTGGTCGAAACCAAAGATGACCACCGCGAGGTCCACGCCGATCTGCGGTGCGGCCAGGCCCGCGCCGTCGGCGGCGGTCATGGTCTCGAACAGGTCGGCCACCAGGCTGTGCAGCTCGGGCGTGTCGAACTGCTCCACGGGCCGGGCCAGCTGGAGCAGCCGGGGGTCACCCATCTTCAGAATATCGCGGACGGCCATGGCGAGAGTTTGTACCAGCGGGCTGCAGCCGTCGACCGCGACTTCGCGTTACAGTGGTCGCCACAATCCACCGGAGCACACCAAATGCGCCACCTCAACCGTCTGCTAGTCATGGCCACCCTGCTCATTGCCGGGGCCACCGTTCAGGCGGCCGAAAAAGGCTGCCCCGACGCCCGTTCCCACCAGTTCGACTTCTGGATTGGCAACTGGGACGTGACGAACGTGGATGGCTCCGTCGCGGGTCGTAACCGGATCGAGCCGATCCTGGACGGGTGCGTCCTGCAGGAAACCTGGGCGGGAATTTCCGCCAGTGCGGGCACCAGCCTCAACTTCTTCGACACGAACCGGGGCAAGTGGCGGCAGTTCTGGGTGTGGCGGGAAGGCACCACCCTGGAGCTGGAGGGCGGCCTGAACAACGGGGCCATGGTGCTGGAGGGTGACTCCGTCGAGGACGGCAAGCCGGCACGGAACCGCATCACCTGGAC
>CAYMKJ010000149.1:0-6145 GCA_964391025.1 uncultured Chromatiaceae bacterium | reverse complement strand
CGCTCCACGACTTCCGTGGCAGGAAAGTGCCAGCGATTGCGGAAGCCCGTGGAAAAGACGACATAGCGGGGTCGGGTGGCCTGCACAAAGGCAGCCGAGGATGAGGTCCGGCTGCCATGGTGGGGCGCGACGACCAGATCTACCGCTCCAAAGTCCGGGTGCGAGACGAGATCGCGCTCGACAGGGGCTTCAATATCACCAGGCAGGAGCAGGCGAACTCCGGCGCCGGAAATCCGCAATACGCAGGATCCCGCGTTGTCATCGGGCAGCTCTGCGCCGACAGCAGGATGCAATATCTCGAAGACGAAACCATCCCAGCGCCAGCGGCTTCCCGCCCGGCAGGGAACCGCCCCTTGGCTATCGAGTCCGGCGCCCAGCAGACGTCCCGCCGGGTAGCGCTCCAGAACACTCCTGGCGCCACCGCGGTGATCCGCATCGGCATGGGAGATCAACAGCGTATCCAGAAATCGCACATCCAGTGCCTGAAGTGCAGGGACCACGACCCGCTCTCCCGCGTCGCTGTTCCGGAATGCGGGCCCGGTGTCGTAAAGAAGGCTATGACCCGCGGTCTGCACGAGAACCGCCAGTCCCTGGCCGACATCGAGGACCGTCACGCGCAAAGCACCAGCCGGTACCGGTCCGCTGCCAGCGGCCAACAGACCGGTGAGCATCCCGAGACTCAGCCAGCGACCGGGCCAGGGCGGCGGCCACAGGGCCGACACGACGCCAGCGCCCGCGAGCAGCGTTGCCACCGGCGCAGGCTCTGGAAGGTACCAGACGGCCAGGGGCAGATTGGCGCACCAGTCCAGAAACCAGCGCCACAAATCGAAGCAATCCGCCGCCAGACCAAGCACCGCGGGACCAGCCGCAGGCAAAAGCACAGCGACTGCGGTACCGAAGAGAGTGAGCGGCAGCAGCAGCAAACTGAAGGCCGGCACTGCCACCAGATTGGCCAGCGTTCCGCTGAGCGGTAGTTGGCCGAAAAACACGATCAGCAGGGGCGCGAGCCCCACCGTCATGCCGATCTGGGTCACCAGGAGCAACCGGACCGGACCTGGCCGCGCACTGCCGGTCCGGAGCGCCATGCCTACCGCAGTCAGGACGGCGACGCCGGCGAAGGACAGCCAGAATCCCGGCACCAGGGGTGCGAGCGGTTCCACCAGCAGGACACCCAGCACCACGGACGCCAGAAGCTCGGGCCCGGTCACGGCGCGCCTCCAGGTCGCCAGAACGGCGACGAAGCCAACCGCAACCAGGGAGCGGGCCGTGGGCACGCTGAAGCCCGCGAGCACGCCATAGAGGGTGGCGGCGAGCAGCGCCGTCCAGGCAGCCAGGACGCGGGGCCGGCAACGGCAGCCGGCCGCCAGTAACACCCGTGCAAGGACCAGTCCCAGCAACGCGGCGGGGGCGGCGACCAGGGCGATGTGCAAGCCGGAAATGGAGATCAGGTGAATGGTCCCCGTGCGCCGGAGCCTGGCCCATTCGGCCTCTGGCAAAGCCTGGTAGGCGCCGATAGCCAGACCGAGGACATAGGGTGCTGCCTCTCGCCCGTCGAGGGCGGACGCGATGCGCCGGGCAATCGCTGCCCGCCAGCCGGCCGCGGGACAAACCGACGCGCTACCCGGGAGGCGACTGTTGCTGGCTGACTCCCGAACCCAGCCCGTCGCCCCGATATGCTGGGCGAATAGCCAGCGCTCGTAGTCGAAGCCACCGGGATTGCTGAGGCCACGGGGCGGCCGCAGCCGCAGCGTGAGACGCCACTGCTGGCCGGGTTCCGGCGCAGCCGTCGGCCGCGTGGTGCTGTCGTACCAGTTCACCAGCACGCGCGTCGGGACTCCCCTCCCGCGGGACTCGGCGTCGGTGGTCAACACGAAGCGCCAGGCTCCCGGCTGCTCCCTCGGGAATTCGCAGACACTCCCGGAGACGACCGTATCAGCAACGGTCGGCGAGTCCGGCCAGCGCTCGCGGAGCAGGCCGGTGACCGAGGCAAGAGCGGCAACCACGGGCAGTCCGGCCAGGAGCGTCAGGGTGAACGCCCGCACCCCGCTCCACCAGCGGGCCAGCAGGGCCCCCAGCAACAGGAGCGCCAGCGCCGGGCCAGTCGACAGGACGGGAACGGGGCTCCACAGCAGCAGCGTGGTGAGCAGAAGGGCGACACACGCGGCGGCAGCCATGACAATTTCCGGTTCAGACGCAGGATAATGGTCAGCGACTCTGCGCTGCTGGAACCAAGATACCGGATGCCCCGTAAATTTTTCAGGCGACTATCTGCCCCATATCGCGGGAATCAGCGCAACGCAGCGTGGTACCTCAGACCCTTTCGGGTATTGCTGTCCCATCCCGTCTATTTCTCCATCAATCGGCGCAGCATCACCGGCGGGCTGGTGCTTGGCCTGTTCATCGGGGTTCTGCCGTTTCTGGGCCACACGCCGGTGGTGGTGGTGGCCGCACTGCTGCTGCGGGTGAACCTCCCCATCGCCATCGTCAGCACCTGGATCGCAAACCCGCTGACCTACGGCCCGATCCTTTACGGCGAGTATGTCCTTGGCAGTTTCCTCATGAAATTGCCGCCCACAGACCTGACCCTCGGGCTGCCCTGGAGGGAACTGGTGGTCGCTCTCTCTGGAACGTGGCGGCCGCTGTGGCTCGGCGCTGTCGTCGTGGGACTGCTGCTGGCCGTAGCGGCCTATCTGGTGAGCAATGCGGCCTGGCGCCTCATGACGCAGCGGAGGCTGCGGCGCCGTGCAGAGCGTCGCCTCGGTACTCGGCCGTAGCGTCTTCCAGGCCGCCGTCGCTCAGGCGCAGCACCCGATTCATGCGGCCGGCGATGCGCGGGTCGTGGGTCACGATCACCAGGCTAGCGCCCACTTCGCGGTTCAACGTCAGCATCAGTTCGAGCACGGAATCACCCGTCTTGCGGTCGAGATTGCCGGTGGGTTCGTCCGCCAGAACGACAGCGGGCTCCGTCACCAGGGCCCGAGCCACGGCGACCCGCTGCCGCTCGCCACCGGACAGCTCGCCGGGCTTGTGCTCAAGCCGGTCAGCCAGGCCCACACGCTCCAGCACCAGCCGGGCACGGGCCCGGACGGCATCCAGCGGCTCCCTGCGGACCAGCAGCGGCATCGCCACGTTCTCGAGGGCAGTGAACTCCGGGAGCAGATGATGAAACTGGTAGACGAAGCCCAGATACCGGTTCCGGATGTGCCCCCTCTGGGCATTGCCGGTCGCAGCAATGTCCTGGCCCCGGATCAGGACTTCGCCGGAGGTGGGAGTATCGAGCCCGCCCAGCAGCTGAAGCAGGGTAGTCTTGCCAGCGCCGGAAGGCCCCACGATCGCGACCCGCTCGCCCGCAGCAATGACGAGATTGATCCCCTTCAGGACTTCCAGCACGGCAGCCCCTTCGACGAAACTCTTGCAAAGCGCGCGGCACTCGAGCGCCGGTACTTCACTCATAACGCAACACCTCGGCGGGCGCTGTCACGGCACCCCGCCACGCCGGATAGATCGTCGAAACCAGCCCGAGGACCAGGGCGATACCCGCCACCTGCCAGACATCCGTCCACAGCAGGAGACTCGGCAGCTCGCTGATGAAGTAGACATCGGGGGCCAGGAACTGGAAGCCGCTAACCCGCTCGATGAGCGCGGCGATTGCACTCACGTTCCATGCCCCCGCTACCCCGGCCACCACGCCCACGACAGTACCCGCGACGCCAACCAGGGCGCCCTGAAGCACGAAGACCGTCAGGATAGCAGCGGGCGTCGCGCCCAGCGTCCGGAGAATGGCGATTTCTCCCCGCTTGTCCCGCACGACCATCACCAGCGTGGAAACGATATTGAAGGCCGCAACGCCGACTACCAACAGCAGGATTACAAACACAATGGAACGCGTCAGCTGGATCGACCGGAAGAAGTTGCCGTGCTCCCGAGTCCAGTCGGTGACGTACACACCACCACCCCAGGCATTCGCCACCGCACGCACGACGGTCGTTGCCCGGAGGGGATCGCGGATCGCAAGCCGCACCCCGGAAACGTCCTCGCCAAAACGCAACAGGCGCTGGGCATCGCCAATGTTGATAAAGACCAGCCCCCGGTCGAATTCGTACATGCCGGCATAAAAGACGCCGGTCACCCGGAAGCGGCGCATGCGGGGCACCACGCCAGCGGGGGTCGTAATACCCTGGGAAACCAGCATGATGAGGCTGTCGCCGACCTTTACTCCGAGCTGCTCCGCCAGGGTTCGTCCAATGACGATCCCGAACGCACCCGGCTTGAGTGACTCCAGTGTGCCAGCCACCATGAGACTGCCGAGGGCGGAGGTCTTGAGCTCCGTGGCGGGATCCACCCCGCGCAACTGCACACCACGGATCTCGGCCGGTCCCAGCAGCATGGCCTGGCCATCCACGAACCGGGCGACCGCATTCACCTCCGAATCCTTCCCGGCCAGGTTGGCCAGTGACTGCCAGTCGCTGATGCGTCCATCGAGGCCGGTGATCGAGGCGTGGGCGACGATCTGGAGGATCCGGTTACGGACCTCTGATTCAAAACCGTTCATGACCGAGAGCACCATGATCAGCACGGCGACGGCCAGCGCAATGCCCGCCATCGAAATGACGGAGATAAAGGAGATGAAGCGGTTCTTGTTCCGCGACCGGACATAGCGGAGTGCGATCGCAAGTTCATAAGGACGCAGCATGCCCGTAACCCGCCTATTCGTAGCGCAGGACTTCAGCAGGCGCCACGGCCGCGGCGCGCAGGGCTGGATAGATCGTGGCACACGCCGTCAGTCCCAATGCGATAAAGCTGACCCAGAAGAGATCGCCGGCCTTCAGGTCTGCGGGCAGCGACGTCAGGTAGTAGACGTCCGCCGGCATGAACTCGAAACCAAAAAGGCGTTCCAGGGCCGGGGCCACTGTCCCGATGTTGGTGGCCAGCAGCGCGCCACCAGCGACGCCCATCAGCACACCGGCCCAGCCGATCAAAACACCCTGCAGGGCAAACATCCCGACCACGGCACGCCGGGAAAAGCCCAGCGTGCGCAGGATGGCGATACCCGGCCGCTTGTCAGTCACGACCATGACCAGCGTGGCCACAATGTTGAAGGCCGCCACCGCCACGATCAGCGAGAGCAGCAGCGTCATCATCGTCTTTTCGATGCGCACGGCCCGGAAGTAGGTGGCGTTGTCCCGGGTCCAGTCGGTGGTGGCGGGAGCGCTCCGGCCAACCGCGGTCCAGCGCGCCAGCCATTGCTGAAGGATGCGCGGCGCCGCAAAGATGTCGGTGGTCTGGAGCCGGATGCCGGTAACCCTGTCGCTCAGTCCGGCCAGGACCGCCGCGTCGGCGAGATTCACGAGAATACGCACGGCATCGTGGTCCCTGACACCCACCTCAAAGACACCGGCGACGGTCAACTCCCTCAGCCGGGAAGTCACGCGACCACGGGCATCCCGAACCGGCACAAGGACCCGGACGGTATCACCAGCGCCCACACCGAGGCGGACGGCGAGCGCGCGCCCCAGCAGTGCCCGCCAGGAACCGGACGTCAAATCGGCAAGCGAGCCCCCACGCAAGGCGCCATCAAGGCCCGCTATCGGCGACTCCCGCGCCGGATCGACCCCTTCGATCACGGCGCCCGCCAGTTCGCCTCCAACCGCCACCATGGCTTCGAGTTCGATATAAGGGGCTGCCGATTCCACGCCAGGAAACGCCTGTACGTCCAGGAGAATTTCCCGCCAGGCGGGTTCGCCGCTGCCGGTAAGCACGGCGGCATGACCCGTGATGGCCACCAGTCGCGAACGCAGCTCGTTCTCAAAGCCGTTCATGACCGAGAGCACGACGATCAGCGCCGCCACACCCAGTGCCACCCCGACGACTGAGGCAAGGGCAACCAGGGAGGCAAACTGATTCGTGCGTTGCGCTCCCAGGTAGCGCAGAGCAATCCAGACGGTGGCTGGTCGCATCATCGTCAGAGTGCCACTGGAATCCGGCGATCGATCCAGATCCCTTCGGGAGTGACGGTGGCGCCGATGGCCAGGACATCCACGCCGTCAGCGGCGGCGGCACGGAGGACCCGGCCGTAGACGGGATCCACCTCGTCGGCGGGTGCCACGACGTCAACATCGGCACGCTGGACACAAAAGAGAACCCC
>CAYMKJ010000148.1:0-25922 GCA_964391025.1 uncultured Chromatiaceae bacterium | reverse complement strand
TGGGCCGTGACGACGATTTCCGGGAGGGCACTGGCATCCTGCGCGAGCAGAGTAGTTGGTCCCGCCGCGCCCAGAACCGCCAGGAGGGCCGTCAGGCCAAGGAGCCAGGTGCGCGTGCGCAGTGATCCGGAAGTGCGTGATTCCGCTGTGAGAAAAAACCCCATGAGAATCCCCTCTGAAGAGTGAGCAGCAGTGCATCGAAGCATTCACCACCGGATTCCATTTGGCAAGGGGCGCGGCGCCTCACCTAAGCGTTCGCAGCCACCAGACGGCGCCCAAACCAGTGGCTCAGGCCCAGCGCCGCGATCCCGATGCCAAACAGGCTGAAACAGATTGGCACCAGCTGAAGTGCCGGCTCGCTTCGCCAGAAGACTCCGCTGTAAGCCTCCAGAGCCCAGGTGTTCGGTGTCATCCAGCCGAGCTGCTGGAGCCAGTGGGGCATGAAGAAGCGCGGCACCATGCTGCCGCCGATGGCGGACATGATCAGGATCACCACCGTCGGTAGCACCTGGGCCTGGGCCCGGGTCTGGCAGCCGGTGACGAGCAACAGGCCGATGCCTGCGGCGAGCACGGCGGAACTGACAGTGATCATCGCCCAGGGGCCGAAATTGCCCGGCACGTCCACGCCATAGGCAAGCCACGCGACGCCGAAGATCAGGCTGGTTTGCACCAGCCCCTGCAGGACCATGAACAGGAAGCGCCCGTTGATCACGACATCGATGCCGCCGGGGCCTGCTGCAATCCGGTCGAGAATCCCGGCCTCCTGATCGTCAAGGATGCCGAGCGCACTCTGAGCGGCGGCGAACAGCAGGAACATGAAGGCCACGGCGCCCGCGTAGTAGGCAACGTTATTGAGCCCAGCGTTCTGCCCGGCCACGTTATCCCGCTCGAGCAGGTCATCAAACGTCCAGCCGCCAGGCCCGCCGCGTCCCGCCGATGCGCGCAGGCCGCGCAGGCCGGCATCGATCTCTGCCTGCTGGGCTGGGGTGAATGCGGTGAACTCCGTGCCGATGAGTTCTGCCACCCGGCCCACCGCCAGGTCGGGGAGTGCTGAGAAGTAGGCTCTCTGCAGCTGACCGGCCAGTACGGTGGCTGTCACGCTGCGGGATGGATCAACCAGCAGCAGTAGTGGCGGCGCTGCCAGGCCAGCTGCGGTGGCCAGGTCCTCGCCATCGGCGCGAATGATCAGGCCCACATCGGCGGTGCCCCGGCGCACCAGATCACGGGCAGACTCGCGCGTCAGTTCGCCGGGGACGGGCCGGATCGCCGGCTCGGCGGTAAGGGCTGCCAGCAGGCGCGTCGACTCGTCACTGTGCACCTCATCCACGATGGCGATACGCAGCTGCAGCTGATCGCCCGCCGCGGTGGCGAAGATCTCGGCAAAGATCAGGAAGAACACCACGGGCACCAGAAGCGCCATGAGCAGCGCGCCCCGGTCGCGAAGCAGCAGCAGGAAGGCGGCGCGGAGTATGGCCAGAGTCATTGGCTTAGCGTCATTGGCCCGGTCTCATGGTTCTGGGCTCATTCGTGGGGCACCGTTCCAGTAAGTTCCACGAACACGCCGTGCAGGCCGGGTTGCCGGACGCGCAGTTCGTCGATGTCGGCGCCGGCAGTGATCAGCTGGCTGCGCAGCCCGGGCAGCTGCTCCAGTCCGCCCCGCAACCGGCCGACCCACAGGCGGTCCTCGTTGGTCGGGGAGAAGAGGGTCGTGCGCAGAAAGTCCCGGAGTGCCGGCGCGGGCTCCGCAGCCAGCATCAGCAGTACTTCCTGGTCAGCGCCGAAGAGCCGGCCGACGAGGATCGGGATCGTGTCTGTAGCTCGTACGACACCACCAGCGAGGACGGCCACACGATCAGCCAGGGCTTCGGCCTCGACGAGATCGTGGGTGGTGAGAATCAGACCCATGCCCCTGTCACGGAGGCCCTCGAGTACACGATTTACGGACTGGCGGGAGACTGGATCCAGGCCGACTGCCGGCTCGTCGAGCAGCAACAAGTCGGGTCGGTGAAGGGTGCCCGCCGCGATGTTGATGCGCCGCTGCATGCCGCCCGAAAGCCTCTCGACCGGCTCCGAGGCGCGATCAGCAAGCCCCGACCAGGCCAGCGCGTCTGTCACTGCCGGGGCAACCTCACGACGGTCGAGGCCCGCCAGTCGGCCGAGAATCTCCAGATTGGTGCGGACCGGCAGGTGGCCCCAGAGCGCGATTGCCTGGGGTACGAAGCCGACGCGCCGGCGCACGGACCGATCGTCCGGGGCCCCGCCACCGATGCGGATGCTGCCGGCATCGAGCCGGGTTCGACCGGCTAGCGCGCGGAGGAGAGTGGTCTTGCCGGCGCCGTTGGGCCCAAGAAGGACCAGTATCTCGCCCTTTCGTGCGGTGAGATCCGCGCCAGCCAGTGCCGTGCGCTCACCGAAGCGGCGCAATGCGCCACGGACGACAACCAGGGGTTCGGCAGAGATCGTCAGAGACCGAAGCGGGTGAAGAGGTCGCGCTTTTGTCCGAACAACTTTGCGCCGACGAAGCGACCAAGGATCTTGCCGGTGCTCATCCAGGCGATTCGCCTGCCGCTCTTGCGATTGGTGAGCATCTGGTCCACCAGCCAGGGCGTCGAGGTCTCGACGTAGTCGCAGAGAATGTTCAGCAGCGGGCGGATCTTCTGCCAGTCCTCGGTACTCATCTGCTTCTGCTCGTCGAACCAGTTCTCCGTGATCAGCATGCCCGGACTGATGGTGCCAACGGTGATCTCCGGGTTCTGGTTTTCGGCGACCAGGTACTTGGTCAGGACCCGGTCACCGGCCTTGGTCGAACTATAGACCCCCATGTTTGGCGTCAGGCGCTTGCCGTCAGAGCTGCCACCGAGCATGTTGTAGAGCGCCCCGAAACCCTGTTTCCGGAATCCGGTGATGGCGACCTGGGAGCCGAATATGCTGCCCTTCAGGTTGCCGTCCACCAGGGTGTGCACCAGATCCTCGGGCAACTCGTGCACGGCATGCCGGGACGTGGCGCGCCCGGCATTGTTGATCCAGAAGTCCACGTGGCCAAAGGTGGCGACGGCCTGGTCCCAGAGCGCCTGGACGTCGGTTTTCACTGTGACGTCGCAGGTCTTGCCGGCAACCTTCGCCGTGCCCACCGTGGACAGTTCCGCCAGGGCCTTGTCCACGTCGGCCTGGTGGCGGCTGGAGACGACCACGTTGTGTCCCCGCTTGAGAAACTCGACGGCGAGGCCCCGACCAATGCCCCGGGTGCTCCCGGTAATGACGACGTTGGCCATGCTTAGCCCCCCCAGTCCCGACGGATGCCGTCAAGGAAGTCGGTGGTGATGCGCTGCCACTCCAGCTTCATCCAGGGACTGAAATTGTCCGGGTCGGCGGCGATCGCCCGCGTCAGTTCGTCCGGTGGGATCCAGCGGTGGTCGGCGATCTCCGTCGGGTCCGCCACCAGGTTGCCGCGGGGATAGCCCGCATAGACGTAGCAGAGTTCGTGTTCCGCGCCGACGTTGCCGAAGCGGGTCTGGTAGCGAAACTTGTACAGAAAGCTCAGCCGGCACTCCACGCGAAGTTCCTCGCGCACGCGCCGGCGGGCCGCGGCCTCGACGGCCTCGCCCGGCCGCGGGTGGCTGCAGCAGCTGTTGGACCAGTAACCCGGCCACAGCATCTTGCCCGCCGCGCGCTGCTGGATCAGGACGGACCCCTCCGTATTAAAGAGAAACACTGATAAGGCCCGGTGCAGCGTACCGGCACCCAGATGGCCCTCGGTTTTCGGCAGGGTGCCGATCTCCCGGTCGGCCTCGTCGACGAGGATCAGCAGGTCTTCGTTCCGGGCATCGGTCGTGGTGACAGGGAGCACCCGACTCACGGCACACCGCCGGCCGTCACGAGCAGGGCGCGAAACCCCTGGCGCTCAATGGCCTGCTGCACGTCAGCGGTGGTCCCGGCGTTGCCGCACAGCGCGAGCATGGCTCCGCCGCCGCCGCCGCCCGTGAGCTTCGCCCCGGCGGCACCGGCGTCGCGCGCCACGTCGATTAACCGTTCGAGTTCTGGAGTGGAGACCTGCAGCGCATTCAACAGGCCCTGATTGATGTTCATGAGATCGCCGAGGGTGTTCACGTCGTTGTCCTGGATGGCGGAGACGGCTTGTAGCACGAGGCCATCAATATCATCAAAGATCTTTTCGTAGAGGCGCGGATTACGCAGGCGCGCTTCCGCCACGTTCGCGACAGTCCGGGCCGTCAGGCCCTCGGTCTGGGTCATGCCGACCACGATTGAGAGCGGCTGCGGAATATTGAGCGGCTCCACCAGTGGCGGCGTGCCCCGCCTAAAGACGAGGGGCTTGCCGTAGGTGGCGAGTGTGTTGTCGATGCCGCTCGGCTGACCGTGGGCATTCTGTTCGGACAGGTAGGCGAGCTCGTTGACCTCTGCGTCCGACAGGCCAAGACGGAAGTGCAGGTCCAGCGCCCTGACGATGGCCACGGCCAGCGCGGCGGAGCCGCCCAGGCCCATGCCGCGGGGTACGTCCGGGAAGACTTCGATGCGCATCGTGCGCCTGGCGAGCCCCAGCTTGTCGAGAATGGCGCCGGCGGCCTGCTCGAAGGAGCGGCGTTGTTCCGGTGGCTTTGCCAGCTGGTACTCCACGCCCCAGCGCGGAATCAGGAGCTCGACACCACGGTCACCGTCCTCGACGATCGCGCGGATGGTGAGCGGCACGGGGCAGCCAATGGCATGCCGGCCGTGCACGACGGCGTGTTCGCCGAGCAGGATGATCTTGCCGAACCCGACGCCCACGCCGGCTTCGGGGAGCCGGTGGGTCGTCGGCTTGTGGTCGGCCGGGGCGGCCTGCCGTACTTCCTCCAGGATCTGCTGGGCCTTCCACACCTTGATCTCGCCGCTCTGGAGGACGCGCTCCAGCACCTCGTTAAAGTGCTCGGCGGGCGCACCCGCCGCCTTCACCACGCTGCGCGCATGCAGCGTCATGTGGCCAGCCTGGATTCCGTCGGTGGCGAGGGCCCGGAGAGCCGCAAAGTTCTGCGCCAGGCCCACGGCCGCCATCACCTCCGCCAGCTCTGTCGCGGACTTGACGCCGAGCAGGCGCAGGTTCATCGCCACGCCGGGGTTCGACTCCAGCGGTCCGCCGACGATGCCCACCTTCATGGGCATTTCGATGCTACCCCGCAGGTTGCCGGCTTCGTCTTTCCACCACTCGGTCAGTGAGCTGTAACGGCCATGGCGGGCGGCGTAGGCGTGGGCGCCGGCTTCGATGGCACGCCAGTCATTGCCGGTCGCCAGCGCCACCGCGTCCACGCCATTCATGACACCCTTATTGTGGGTGGCCGCCCGGTAGGGGTCGGCGTGAGCGAAATCGGCGGCGATGATCACGCCGTCCCGCACACGTTCACCCGCGTAGCCCTTGCCCGCCAGGTGCGCGACCGGCAACGTCACTTCGGCCCGCGCCAGGGCCCGGTCTGCCAGGTTCGACAGGATGCGCAGAAAAACCTTCCCTTCGGTGAGTTGCTCGATCAGCGAGGCCACGCCCTCGCACATCCCGTTGACCAGATTCGCGCCCATGGCGTCGCGAGTGTCCACGAGCAGATGCACCACCAGCATTTCCCCGGGCATGGAGCGCAGGGGGTAGGAGCGCACCTCCACATCCACTGCGCCACCGCCCCGCGCCACCATGCGTGGGTGGAAGCTGTTCGCGAGGTCGAGGATCTCCCGCTTGTGCTCCAGCACCGCCGCCTGGGCTTTGGGCAGATCGGGCAGCTCGAGCACCTGGATCTGGCCGATCAGTACCGGCGGCGTGGAGCTGGTGCTAAAGCCGCCCGATGCCCGGGCCAGCTTCGCGGCGGCACTGATGGCGGCCACGATGGACGGTTCCTCGACCGCCATCGGCACCACGTATTCCTTGCCGTTGATCAGGAAGTTCAGGCCGAGACCCACCGGCATGCCCAGCACGCCGATCACGTTCTCGATCATCTTGTCCGCGGCCTGGAGGCCCAGGGTGGTCTGGCCTGCGGACAGCATGTCGAAGTCCGTCTCGCTCAGCAGGCCCCGGTCCCGGACCGCACGGACCCGTTCGGCGACAGACATCTTGTAGAAGTGTGGAATCCGGGATCGGGTCACGGGTTACCCCTGCTTTAAGGCGGGCAAACCGTAGCAGGAATGCGGACTTGCCGCCACGGTTCTGAGCCGCTGAATGTGCCATCCTAAAGCCATGGAGAAGCCTTGGCTGAACGAGTACCCACCCGGCGTTCCCGCCACCCTCGATCTCGATCCCACCGAGTCTGTCGTGGACGTGGCCGACCGGGCCACCGTGCGTTTTGCCAGCCGCCCCGCATTCAGCAACCTCGGCCGCACGATCAGCTACAGCGAGTTTGACGACCTCACGCGGCGCTTCGCCACCTGGCTGCAGAGCCTGCCCGGCGTTGGTCCCGGGGACCGGGTGGCCATCATGTTGCCCAACCTGCTTCAGTACCCGGTGGCGCTGTTCGGTGTCTGGCGCGCCGGTATGGTCGTGGTCAACGTCAACCCGCTCTACACGCCGCCCGAGCTGGAGCACCAGCTGAACGACAGCGGCGCCACCGTGCTCATCGTACTGGCCCAGCGGGCGGGAGTTTTCCTGGAGATCCAGGCGCGAGTCGGTCTCCGCCACGTGCTGGTAACGGGCGTCGGCGATCTGCTCGGTTTCCCCAAGAACGCGCTGGTGAACTTCTCCCTTCGCTACCTGAAAGGGCATCCCGCGCCCCACGTGCCGGGAGCCGCGGACTGGTCTGCCGTGCAGGCCTGCGAGCCGGAGGATTTCCGCCAGCCGTCACCGTCCACTGGCAGCGACCTGGCCTGCCTGCAGTACACCGGCGGCACCACGGGGCGTTCCCGCGGGGCGATGCTCTCGCACGGCAATCTGGTGGCGAACATACGGCAGATCAACACCTGGTTCGCGGCCCGTTCCGTCCCCGGCCAGGAGATCATGATTACTCCGCTGCCCCTCTACCACGTGTACGCATTGATGTGTAACTGCCTGTGCTACGTGGACGTCGGCGGCCACAACGTTCTGATCACGGATCCGCGGAACCTTAAAGGCCTCATTGCCGAGCTGCGGCGCTGGAAGTTCACGGCGATTACTGGCGTCAACACGCTTTACCAGGCGCTGGTTCAGCATCCCGATATCAACACCGTCGATTTTTCCACCCTAAAGCTCGCCTCGGCCGGCGGCATGGCCGTGATGCCCGCCACTGCGAAGCGCTGGATGGAAGTCACCGGGATCATGATCCACGAGGGCTACGGTCTGTCAGAGGCGTCGCCGGTGGTAACGTCGAACCCGATTACCCTGAAGGAGTACAACGGCAGCATCGGCCTGCCGCTGTCGAACACGGTCGTGTCGCTCCGGAACGCCGACCTGACCGAAGTTCCGGCTGGCGAGCCGGGTGAGATCTGCGTCCAGGGACCGCAGGTGATGCTGGGTTACTGGAACGACTCGGTCACTACCGCCAGCGCGATGACCAGCGACGGCTTCCTGCGCACGGGCGATATCGCGGTCATGGATGAGCGCGGCTACTTTCGCGTCGTCGATCGCAAGAAGGACATGATCGATGTCTCGGGGCTCAAGGTGTATCCGAACGAGATCGAGAGTGCTATTACCAACCATCCCGCGGTGCTGGAAGCTGCCTGCATTGGTGTGCATGACGACCGCACGGGCGAGGCAGTAAAAGTGTTCCTGGTGCTGAAGCCCGGTGAAAGGCTGACGGTGGACGAGGTCCGCAGCTACCTGCGCGCCTCACTGGCGCCCTACAAGATTCCGCGGCAGGTCGAGTTTCGCGACTCGTTGCCGAAATCGAACGTGGGCAAGATCCTGCGCCGCGAACTTCGCCAGCGGCGGGAAGCGTAGGAGTGCCTTTAGGCGCGACTCGTCCGGTATCAGTCGCGCCCGCTACCCCCAGCGGGTTATTAACGCCCGGCTACTGGCCTGAGACATTCAGGCTTGCGGTACCCGGGCTGTCAGGTCAACTTGAGGGCTGCGAACAGCAGGCCCATGGCCACGACCAGCATGGAACCCGTGCGCACGATGATATTGGTGGACAGGGTGGCGGCCATGATCTCCATATCCTTGCGAGTCAGCGCGCATTCCTGGCGAATGAGCGCGATCTCCTGCTGCAACCCGCTGGCGTTGGTCGTGATGGCAGCCGTCAGCTCCTGTTTGAGCAGCTGCAGGTCTGATTTCGTCGCGATTGTTGTCGCCATGTCGCGCTCCATCGCATCCACCACAGCCCGGGCCTTGTCGTTCGGGACGTTGATGCTGACGAGGGCATCATACAGCGAGTAAAGGTAGTCCACAGGGTGCCTCAGCTGGCCAGCGTCGCCGCGAATGCGGCCTGTGGTGGCGGCTCGGAAGCGCATGAGCTGTCGGCCTGAGGAGACCAGAGCGTCAGCCCGCAGACCCTGCGGTGCTCGGAAGAAAGGGGGTTACTCCGGGAACTCGTCGGGTTTCAAGGCCAGGAGAAAATCTTCGCAGGGGATGCATAGCACGCCGTCGCGCATAATCCGGTCATCGCCGCGGTAGAGCAGATAGCGGCTGCTTTGCGGGTAATCCTCGGCGAACCTCTTCAAAGCCGCCAGATCTGCAGGCTGCACGCGCTTCGAGTTTTTGACCTCCACTGCGTAGAGTCCTGACTCTCCGTACACCACAAAGTCGACTTCCGCTTGCGAACGCGTCTGCCAGTAATGCAGCTCGTGTTTGCCTTTGGAATAGTCGCACCAGGCATGCAGATGCTGTGCGACAAGTCCTTCGAGAGCGGCACCATCGAGCTCACTGGCGGAATCCAGCGGCCCTGCCTGGCGGTTGGCACGGAACACGCCGGCGTCGAAGAAATAGAATTTTGGATGTGAGGCGAGCTCGCGCTTCGCGCGCCTGGTGAAAACCTGAAGGCGGAACCCCAAAAGGAGGTCCTCCAGGATTTCCAGATATCCCTCCACGGTCTTGCGGCTCACCTGGGCTTCACGCGAGACATTGGTGAGGTTCAGGACCGAGCCATGTGTAAAACTCATGGCCTGCAAGAAGCGGGCGAAGGCGCCAATGTTGCGGACCAGCCCCTCCATCTGCACCTCCTCGTGCAGATAGAGCGCGTTGTAAGCCTCAAGCACCGCCGGCGGGTCGTCCGCCGCCCACACCACGGGCAGCATTCCCTGCCGGAGTGCCGTTTCCAGCTTGAAGCGGGTGCCCAGCTCCACGGCCAGGTAAGGGTGCATGTGTTTCCGCACGGCACGGCCGCCCAGCAAATTCACACCCTGGCGGCGCAGCTTGCGCGCACTCGAACCGGTGAGGATGAACTGCTGGCCGCTCTTGCGTTCGATCAGCAGATGCACCATCTCGAGGAGAACGGGCAACTTTTGAATTTCATCAATGACGATGTGCTTCTTGTCCGCATTCGCCGCCAGTACTTCCTTGAGGTATTCAGGTTGCGCCGAATACTGACGCAGCACCGCCGGGTTGAGCAGGTCTATGCGCAGGGCGGCGGGGTACTGATGCCGGCACCATAAGGTTTTCCCCGTGCCCCGGGGGCCGAGCAGGAAGTAGTGGTCCCGTCCGGGAGTAAGGAGCCGTGGGAGATAAGTCATGGGCAGCCCGCCGCAAAATGGCGACTCTATCGCCGTTCTGAGGCGCAGAATGGCGGTTTAACCGCCGTTTTGCAAGTAGCTCGTCGGCGCGCCGTGATCGAACAGCACCCGCACTCAGGCAATGTCTGGGGATCGCGCCGCGTGCTCCAGTACGGTGCGGGTCTGCTCCAGGCTCACGCCGGGGAACCACTCGACAAAGTCGGCGACCTGGGCCCCGTCTTCCAGGTTCTCAAAAAGAGCCGTGACAGGAATACGAGTGCCGCGAAATACCCACGCACCACTGACGCGCTGCGGATCCTGTTCAACGGCGGGGCACTTGGACCAATCGATCATGACCTGATGCTACGCCGCGTGAACAGCGGCTTCAATGGATCATTTCCCGGTATTTTCTCAGCATTGGTGGATCAGGTTTATCCGTCCCTTTACCGCTCCGATACCACCTTCTGGCGTTGAGCTGAAACCTGTAGCTGCAGAGCTGGACTGGAGCCGGCCGGTCCCGTTTGTGCCAGGCACGCCGTGCGTGGCGAGACTCTGCACGGGAGCGTGAATTTTGTAAGGCCCTCCTTCGGCAGTCGATGACCGTGCGGGTCTGAAAAGGTATAGAGCCTTGGCTCAAAGCCCCGGGAAGCCTCGGAAGACAGGTGCTTTGTTTGGCTTATACCTTCCACGCTTTCTGTATGCGTACTGTAGGGCGATTTGTGTAGTGGCCTGAGCAGACAACGCGTTCGATCAGGCTAGGGTGATGTGGGCAAATTGGATCAGCCGTGTAGGCCTTGCCCCCCTGTCTGCTGGTCCCAGAGCGACTGGCTGACCGCACCCCACTTCGATCTGGGCGTGACATGGTTGATACTTCTGCTTTGCCGGTAATCACTCTCAGGGAGAAACCGGTTGGGCATAATCTCTAGATTCCGTTGCGACAAGTGCGCCTATGAGGTGCAGGTATCCGGTGGCGATGACACCGGGATGGCTTGTACGACGACGACAGTCGTCTGCTTGGATTGCCGATCACTCTACGACGTCGTTACTTCGAATACCCCGTGGAATCGGTCGCTGAGTCAGCACAACTTCCACCTTGAATGTCCGGGAGATTCTCTGCATCGCTGTCGCAAGTGGGGACCTGCGCACAAATGCCCAAAGTGCGCAGGCGTCATGCGGCGCGGCGATGGCCTACTCCTGTGGGATTGATGCGAAAGGCGTAAGCGCCCTTTAGGTATGTCAGTGAAGCTCAATCCGAAAATCGCCAGCGTACTTGCGCCAGCGTACCTGCCATGTGCCGAGTTTCAGGGCGCGTGTGGCGAGATGCGCTGGCAACCAGAGGCCGGCCACGTGCCCCGAGGCTTCCTTGGTGCGACCGGATCTCTCGAGGACGTCGAGTTGGTATTGGTTTTGCAGAACCTGGTGACCCTCACCTCGGAGAGCGTCATACGGGGCTGGAAAGTGCCTACGAGTACGCAACTCTTGGATTTGGCGGCGGTAAGGATCTATTTCACCGGAACGTGCTCAAGATCCTGAGCATGTGCTGGCCGGAATTGTCCTTTGAGCAGCAACTGCGCAAGGCATGGCTTACGGAGTCAGTGCTTTGCTCGGCACGGAAGGAAGGGGGGTCCGTTTCCGTAGCAGCATCGCGAGCATGCGGCCGCCGCTACCTTCTTGCGCAGCTTGCAGAGTACCCCTCCGCTTTGGTTGTTGCGCTCGGCAAGAAGGCTCAATCTCGTCTTCTGGCGCTCGGGTTCAGATCGTTTCTGCCGGTTTTCGCGGCAGCGCCACCTGGGTGCAATCGGCGAGAGGCACTGGCGTCCTGGGCGAAAATCCCGGCCGAGCTGGAAAGACGCCGCCAGCTACGGGCTCCGCCTTAGATCTACTCGGGTCGGCTACCGACAGCTCTCAGCCTGATGAGGAGTCGCGCCTCAAGGCGCTCCTACAGCCGATCTTTAACGGACTTCGGAGCGAGCGCGAGTTCCGCAGCCGCCCAGTGATCCGCGTGGGTCCAGGTCATGGCGAAGCCCCGCTCCTCGACGGCCGAGAGGCGTTCGTGCAAAGCGAGGCGCGCTTCGAGGGCCAGCGCCTTGTAGGCGCGCAGGACCTGGACCGGCCGCTGCAACATGGGCGCCAGAAGACTGTCCGTGCAGGCAGCGAGCGACGCGTGTGAGCTGCTCACCCGTTCCAGCAATCCGAGCTGCAGGGCTTCGGCCGCGGGAATGCGCCGGGCTTCGAGCAGCAGCGCGAGGCCGCGGGCCGGGCCCAGCAGCGCCAGCAAATCGATGCCACCGCCCCAGGCGGTGGTGACGTTCAGCTGGGCCTGCAGGAAGCCGAGTTCCGCCTGGGGCGTGGCAACGCGCAGGTCGCAGGCCATGGCGAGCTCGGCCCCGCCGCCGAGCGCATGGCCGTTCAGCGCCGCGACTACGGGCACGGGAAACCGGCGCACGGCATCGAGCGCCGCACGGGCCCGGCGCGACATGGCGAGTGTGTCGGCTACACTCCGGACGGCGTCGAGTTCCTTCAGGTCGCCGCCTGCAGCGAAGCAGCGATCGCCCGTCGCTGTCAGCACAGCGCATTTCAGAGTGGTGTCGGCCGCGAAGCGTGTAAAGACCTCGCCGAGCCGGTCGAGCAACTCGAGCGACAGCGCGTTGCGCCGGTCCGGCCGGTTGATGGCCACCTGCAGCCGGTCACTCCGCTTCTCAAC
Source organism: uncultured Chromatiaceae bacterium (assembly GCA_964391025.1). Lineage (GTDB taxonomy): Bacteria > Pseudomonadota > Gammaproteobacteria > Steroidobacterales > SHZI01. The sequence goes on along the minus strand of CAYMKJ010000148.1, from coordinate 13,633 downwards.
AATAAGGATATCGTTCAAAAGTAAAGACGCATCACGCATTCCGCCACGCAGGCGGGGCGTTCCTGGTCCTCAATCTCGACGGCGTATTCCTCCACGAGTTCAAGACTGCCCTTGGCTTCTTCCGCAGACACGAGTTTGCAGTGGGCGCGGATGCGGCTGCCAACCACGACCGCATTCGGGAAGCGCAGCTTGTTGATGCCGTAGTTGATCACGTGCTTCACGCCCGGAGCCAGGGGCTTGCCTGCGTCCACGAGGCCGCGCAGCACGGGGTATAGCGACAGCGTCAGGTAGCCGTGCGCGATGGTCTTGCCGTAGGGGGATTCCGCGGCGGCGCGCTGCGGGTCCACATGGATCCACTGGCGGTCCCGGGTGGCGCTGGCGAAGCCGTCGATCATCGGCTGATCGATCGTGAGCCAGTCGCTGGTGTGGATTTCCTGGCCCACTCGGGACTGGAGGGATTTGAGGGCCGCAGCAAGCGCCATGGGGTCGTGCTCCAGAGGGTGCGGCGCGCTATATCGCGCTGCAACGATGCTAGCAGAGTGCTCTGCCTCTGGCAGAATCCGGACCGCAGCAGCACCCGCTGAACTTAAGGTGGCGCCCGGCACTCGAAACGGTATGCAGCAGGCCGGGTGAGTCGGCCCGGGCGCTATACTTCCAGACATCTGTCAGCGGGCAGCGCTCCATGAACAAGCAACGGACGGTCACCCTAGTCGTCGTGCTGGCAGCCAGCTTTTGTCTGGCCGCCTGCACCAGCACGACCATGCAGCCACCCGCAGGCACAACCAAGTCCTCGAGCGGCGGGCTGCCAACCAGTGGCGGCGCGAGCGGCTCCAGCCAGTCCAGCACCAGCAAGTCCGGTTCAGGTCAGACCGGGGCCAGTCAGTCCGGGGCTGGCACGTCCGGTTCAGGACAGGCCGGGTCCGCCCCGGCTAGCGCCGGCCCCTCAGGCGCCGGGCAGGCCGGTGCCAGTCAGTCCGGTACCGGCACCGCCGGTAGCGGGCAAGGCGCAGATCCCGGCGCCGTCTTCGACAAGTCCCTTGGTGATTTCGACGGGGAAATCGGTCGGGAGCGGGATGCCATGGCCAAGGCCGGCCAGGGCTCCGGTCGCGCCGCCGAGACCCAGCAGTCCAGCGACACCAGCTCGGTCAAGACCGCGGGGCGCGGCAGCAGCAGCGGCGGCCCTGACGTGAGCGTAACGGGGCCCGGCATGGGCGCCGGCTTTCCCGGCGGGATGGGCAGCAGTGGCGGAATCGGAATGCCCGGTGGCATCGGCGCTGAGCCGAGCGGACGGCCGCCGGGCACCAAGACTGGTGCCGGCAGTGCTGGCGCCGGCGCAAAATCAGACACTGACCAGGGAGTTGGCCCGGATGGTAAGCCCGGAACCCCGGACGACACCGGATCGGGCTCCGGCACGCCGACACCGGATACCAGCGGCGGCGTCAGCGGATCCGGCGGGAGCGGCGCCGCCGCGGAAGCGTTGCCAGCAGACATTCCCCGGGAGAGCGCTGGCGAAGATCAGGTCGCCCGGCAATTGCGCGAGGCCGCCATGGCCGAGAAGGATCCGGCCATCCGCGACGCGCTGTGGAACGAGTACCGTAAAGTCATGGGCATGAAGACGAAATAATGGCCTGTCGAGCAGTAACAGTTCTGCTGGTCGCCAGTGCGCTGGCCGGCTGCTCCGTGGGCCGCACGATTGACTACGAGCAGACCGAACTCGTCCGCGCCGCTGCCGAAGTGCCGGATGACGAGCGGCTGGACGTCGGCATTATGCTTTTCGACCCCGGGGTCGCACCGGGCAGCGAGGAAGCCGCCGAGAAAAAGCTGATTTTTCCCGAGGTGCGCCAGGCGGAGGCGCGGTACATGCCTTACCAGCTGAAGGCCACGATGGAGGCGAGCGGCGAGTGGGGCTCGGTGTGGGTGGTGCCGGAGCGCTCCGACGCCGTCGACATTACCGTGTTGGGCCGGATCGACAAGTCCGACGGGCTGGATGCGGTGCTGCGTGTGGGTGCCTGGGATGCCACAGGTCGGGAATGGCTGAACAAGAAATACTCAACGACGGTTCCCGAGAAAGCCTACTCCAGGTACCGTGAAGCGGGCCAGGATCCCTACCAGAGCCTCTACAACGAGATCGCCAATGACCTGCTGGTAGCCCGCCAGAAACTGTCGAAGAAAGACCTCGCCACCGTGCGCAACGTGGCGGAGTTGCGCTACGGCGCGGATCTGGTGCCGGCAGCCTTTGCCGACTTGCTGGAGCAGGACAAGGCGCGCCATTTCCGGCTCCGGCGTCTGCCGGCCGCGGACGATCCGATGGTTGGACGGATGCTCGCCGTGCGCGAACGCGAGTACGCGCTGCTGGACGCCCTGAACGAGTACTACGCCAATCTCTACTACGACCTCAGCAAGCCCTACGAGGAGTGGCGGAAGATGTCCCGGGAGGAAATGATCCGCTACCAGGACTTGCGGCGCTCGGCGTTCATTCGCGGCGCCGCGGGCGCGATGGCGCTGATCGCGGCCGTCCTCTACGAGAGCAGCGGGGGCAGTAACGGCGCCATCACCATGGCCGGGGTCTACGGCGGCTTCGAGGGAATGAAAAGCGCCATGGAAAAGCGCGGCGAGGCGAATGTGAGCCGCGATGCCCTCAAGGAAGCGGGCGCCGGCTTCAATGCTGAGGCCGAGCCGCTGGTTGTGGAGGTGGAGGGCCAGACCCGGCGCCTCACAGGCACCGCGGAGGCCCGGTACAAGGAGTGGCGTCAGCTGCTCCGCGAGATCTACGCGGCCGACACCGGCCTTGCCCTGCCCGAGCCGGCCAGCACCACCAGTGTCAGCGTCCCGGCCGAAACGGCTCCCGTGCCGGCAACCCAGTAACTGTCCGGGCGGATTGCCAGACCGCATGGCACAACTCGCGGCGGGTGTGGAACTGGCCGGGCGCTTCCGTCTCCAGCGCCTGCTGGGTCGCGGCGGCAGCGCCGAGGTCTGGGCAGCCAGCGATAACACGATGGGCACGGACGTTGCCCTGCGCATTCTGGTTACACCCGACGAGGTTAGTGCGGCGTCTCTTGCTGTTGGCTTGCAGGCCGATGCGGGCCGGGTCGGCCGTCTGGCCCACCCCGGCATTGTCCGGCCGCTGGCCGTTGCCACAGACGGCGGTCTGGTGTGCGTCGCGCAGGAACTCGCGGACGGCGGCGACCTGGGTACCCTGCGCGGTGCCAGTCATCAGTCGATCGTAGCGGCAGTGCGCGAGGTCGCGGACGCCCTGCAGTATGTCCATGCACAGGGACTCACCCACGGTGACCTGAAGGCGGGCAACGTGCTCCGCGACCAACAGGATCGCTGGCGACTTAGCGACTTTCGCAGTGCGGCGCTACCTGAGTCCGGTAGGGCGGCGGTGTCGCTCTCTGCTGTCAGTCCACAACAGCTCGCCGGCGCGCCGGCGACGACGGCTGACGACATCTACAGTCTCGGTGCGCTCCTCTACGATTTGCTGGCGGGTTACCCGCCATTCCACCCGGACATCACCGCCGAACGGATCCGGTCGGAGGTGCCGGCGCCTCTAGGGGTGGACGGTCAGGGGCAGGTGGTGCCGGTTGCACTGACGCAGTTGGTGGGAGCGCTGCTGGAAAAGACACCGGGTCGGCGGCCCGGCAGCCTCGGCGCCGTTCGTGCGCTGCTGGCGGACATCGCCACCGAGGCGGTGCGCCAGCCGGCGCGCTCGCCGGTGGGGTGGGCCCCCGCTGGACAATCTGCCGGTCCGGACGCCGGACGTCCGACGCGGCGTCGACCCGCCGCCAGCCTGGCTGCTCGGTTGCCGGTCCTGGTGGTCGGGGGGCTCATTGCCCTGCTGGCTGGCGTCCTTGCCGTCGTCTTCTGGTTGCCTGCTGTCGTCAGCGAGCGGGGGCCGCTGGTTGCGCCGGTTGCCCGACCACCGAGCGCCGCGCCGGCAGCACCCGTCGCTGCTGCCACACCGCCGCCCCAGGACCTGCGCGCGTCGGCCGATGCGGCCCTCGCGGAGCGCGTACGGGCGGAGGATGCGGCCAGGGCAGCCGGCGCGGACCGGTGGGGCGGCGCCGACTGGCTGGAAGCGCGCCGGCTCGCTGATCTCGGCGACACGCAGTTTCGCGATCGGGATTTCGCTGCCGCCACGGCCAGCTTCAACCAGGCGGCGAACCGCTTCAGACCGCTGGCCGACGGCGCGCCAGCGGCCCTCGCCGCCGCCCTGCAGGCCGGCCAGGAGGCCTTCGCGCGTGCGGAGCAGCCTGCCGCCATCGCCGCCTTCGAGCGGGCACTGCTGATTCGCCCCGGCGAACCGGCGGCGACGAAGGGCCTGGCCCGAAGCCAGCAACTGGATGAGGTGCTGGGCGCCATGGGGGAGGGGGCCGCCCGGGAAGCCGCGGGTGACCCGGCAGCCGCCCGCGCCAGCTATATCAGCGTGCTCAAACTCGATGCGGACTGGGCGCCTGCCCGGACCGCACTCGCCAGAATCGATGCGGGCCGCGCGGCCAGTGAGTTCGAGCGAGCCATGGCCCAGGGACTCGCGGCGCTGGCCGCTGGACGCACGACGGAGGCGCGCAGCGCACTCAATCGGGCCCTCGCGCTCCGGCCGGGCGATGCGGGCGCGCGCAGCGGGCTGGAACAACTCGATGGCGATGAACGCCGGGGCCGGCTCGCCGGCCTGCAAACCGAGGCCGAACGACTGGCGGCCGCGGAACGCTGGGCCGAGGCCGCCGACCAGTACCGTGCGCTGCTGAACCTGGACGCCACGCTGGCCGCTGCGAAGGCGGGGCTGGCCAGCGCCGGGGCGCGGGCCGAATTGCAGCGCCGGCTGGAACAGCAGCTGGCCAACGGTGATCGGTTCAACGACGACACCGTGGTCGCGGTGGCGCAGGCCGTGGTGAGCGATGCCGAGGCCGTGCCCACGAAGGGTCCGCTTCTGACCAGCCAGATCTCGCGGCTGAAGTTCCTGCTTGCCGCTGCTGCCCGGCCGGTAACCGTCCAGTTGGAGTCGGACAATCTCACGAGTGTGGTTATCTATAAGGTGGGCGATCTGGGCGCGTTCATGTCCCGGACGGTCGAACTGCGGCCCGGCACCTACGTCATCGTGGGGACCCGCGACGGGTATCGGGATGTGCGCCGCACTGTGCGGATCGGCGCGGATGGCAGCCAGGAGCCGATTAACGTGCGCTGTGAGGAGTCCATCTGAGCCTGACGATCACTATCCGTGATGCCGCCGGCGTCCGGTCGGCCGGGGACGCGGATCTGCCCCTGCGCATTGGCACCGGGCCTGCCGCCGCGCTGCGCCTGCCGGGGCCGGTATCCCCTGTGGGTTATGCGCTCATCGGCGTGCTCGACCAGCGCCCATTCCTCCAGCTGACCAGTCCCACCACGCCGGTGCTCCTGAATGAGGTCGCCGTTAGCGGCACGCGCTGGCTGGCCGATGGCGACGAAATCGGCATCGGCAGTGCCCGCATCCGTTGCACCCTTGCAGCCGACGTCATGGACTTCAGCCTGCGCTTCAGTGGCGTCGACTACGATACCTTGCCACCGGAGGACGGGGCAGTGACGCCGGCCCCGGCCCTGGTGGCCGATCGTCCGGCGCCGCGCGCCACCGCCGCCAAGCGCGCATCCCGGTGGCGCACCGGTGTAGTCGCCGGCGCGTTGCTGATCCTGGCGGTTGCCGCCTTCTGGCTCCTGACTTCCAGCGCCGTGTTGATTGCCACCGACCCCGCGAACGCGCGCCTCGAGATTCGTGGCGCACCGGAGATCCGGCTCGGCGGCCGGTTTCTGTTGCGCCCGGGCCGTTACGCCGTTACGGCCAGCGCCGATGGCTATGCGCCGGGCGAACTGGAGATCGCAGTCAGCGGCGAGGCGAGCCAGGATTTCCGCCTGCGCCTGCAGCGCCTGCCGGGCCGCCTGCAGATCGTCACGCGGCCGGTGGTCGTGGCAGAGGTCAGCCTGGACGGCAAGTCCGTCGGCCGCACGCCGCTCGCCGACCTGGCCGTGCCAGCAGGAGTTCACCGGATTGCCGTTGCCGCGTCGCGCTTTCAACCCTGGGAAATCACACTGACCGTCGAGGGCGGCGGCGCGCGCCAGACCATCGACGCGCAGCTGGTGCCGGGCTGGGCGGACGTCACGGTGACGAGCGTACCCGCCGGTGCCACGGTCCTTGCCGATGGCGTTAACGCGGGCACGACCCCGGCAACGCTGCAGCTGATGCCGGGCAATCGCACGCTTACCCTGGAGAAGGACGGGTTTAAGACCCTCACCCGGGTCGTGACGGTAGTGGCGAACCAGTCCCAGGCACTGGACTCCCTGGCGCTGGTGCCGGCCGACGGGCTCGTGCGCGTCATCACCGAGCCCTCAGGGGCCGCCGTCACGGCGGGCGGTCGCTATCGCGGCCTGACGCCGCTGGAGGTGGAACTGACTCCCGGCCAGAGCCACGACCTTGCGCTGGTGAAGCCGGGATATGCACCGGCGACGAGCCGCGTGGACCTGACTACGACGCGCGGGGCCACGGTGCGCGTCACGCTCACGCCGCGCATTGGCATCGTGAAGGTGATCAGCGATCCCACTGACGCGGAGCTGTTCGTTGACGGCAAGTCGGTGGGTGCCGCGACCACCGAACTGTCGTTGCCCGCGGTCCGGCATCGGCTGGAAGTTCGCAAGGCTGGTTTCGCGCCCTACACGACCGACGTGACGCCCGAACCGGGCCAGCCCCGCGTGGTGGAGGTCAAGCTGCTCACGCCCGAGCAGGCAGTGGTCGCCGCCGTCCCGCGCGCGGTGGCCACGGGGTCGGGCATGGAGCTGCGCCTGATCCAGCCGGGGCGGCTGCGCATGGGCGCGCCGCGCCGGGAGCAGGGGCGGCGGGCGAACGAAACCGAACGGGAGGCGCGCCTGACCAGGCCCTTCTACCTCGGCGTCCGTGAGGTCACTAACACGCAGTTCCGGGCCTTCCGTCCCCAGCACACCTCGGGTGCGGAGAAATACCAGGTGCTGGCGGGCGGCGATCACCCGGCCGTCATGCTGAGCTGGGAGGACGCCGCGGCCTACTGCAACTGGCTGAGCGACCAGGAGCACCTGCCCCGGGCCTATGCGACCGACAAGGCCACGAGCAACGCCACGAGTATTGGCGGGCTCGTCCTGATCTCTCCGGCCACGACCGGTTACCGCCTGCCCACCGAGGCCGAGTGGGAGTGGGCGGCCCGCTACAACGGCGGCGGCGGGGTCCGGCGCTACCCCTGGGGCGACGCGTTCCCGCCGCCGGCGGGCGCCGGCAATTTCGCGGACCAGTCCGCCAAGGGCTTCGTGAGCGCGCTGCTTGCCGGCTACGACGACGGCTTCCCGGTGACAGCGCCCGTGGGCAGCTTTGCCGCCAGTCCCCTGGGCCTCTTCGACCTCGGCGGCAATGCGGCGGAGTGGGTCCACGACCGGTACACCGTGGGCACGACGGGTGCGGCAGAGGCCGTGGATCCCACCGGGCCCGCGGACGGGCAGTATCATGTGATCCGCGGTTCAAGCTGGCGCCAGGGTGGCATCAGCGAACTGCGGCTGGCCTATCGGGACTTCGGCGACCTCGGCCGGCTCGACGTGGGCTTTCGTGTGGCGCGTTACGCGGACGTGAAATGACAACGTTTTGGCGAACCTTCGTACTGATCATGGCCGGACTGGGTGCCGCCTGGGCGGTGACCCGGGTCGGCAGTGGTCCGCCGACCGTGTTCAATACCCTGGATGCTCCGGCACCGGCCACGGGCGATGCACCCACTCAGGCCGACATCGACGCCCAGATCCGCCGCGCTGAGGAAGCGCTCGGGGACCGGGCCGATCCCAACCAGGAATTGCCCGTTGATCCCCTGCGGGCCGACGTGGCGATTGCGCTGCCCTCCGATATCTAGCGGATCCATAGTCAATGCACAAAACTTTCACCAACGAGTTCATCTACCAGCTCTTCGCGCTGCTGCTCTCCGTGCTCGTTGTGCACGCCGTGTACGTCACGGTGGTCTGGCCCAACGCCCGGGCCGACATCGAGCAGAACCGCGCGATGGCCAAGCAGGATCCTAACTACACTTCGGAACGGTCCTGGTACATCGTGCTCAAGGACTGGGAGCAGGAGTCCTGCTTCATCCTCGGTTTCTGGGCCCTGGCCATCATGGGCTACAAGACGCGCGCCCTCCGTCGCGAGCGCCGGATCCTCGACCGGCAGCTGGTGCCGATCGCCGCGGGCATGCGGATCCTCCCGGAGGACACCCGGGACTACGTCCGGCAGCTACAAGCCCTGCCGGATCCGGAGCGTGGTCTGCTGGTGCCCCGCGCGCTGCTGCACGCCCTGCAGCGTTTCGGCGCCACGCGCAATGTGCAGGACGCATCGTCCGCCTCGCACACCCTGATCACGTCCGAGGCGGATCGACTCGAAGCCGAGCTCTCGATGATTCGCTACATTCTCTGGGCCATCCCGTCCATCGGCTTCATCGGCACTGTGCGTGGCATCGGGGATGCGCTCGGCGTGGCCAACAAGGCAGTGTCGGGTGACATCAGCGGTGTCACCGAGAGTCTCGGTGTGGCGTTTAACTCGACGCTTATCGCCCTGCTGATCAGCATCCTGCTGATGTTTCTCGTCCACCAGCTGCAGCTGGTGCAGGAGCGCCTCGCCTTCGAGACTGAGGATTACCTGGACGAGCAGCTGATCCGCCACCTGCAGGCCAACTAGCCTCGTGTCTGACTCCCGTATCGCGCTCGAGGTGAACGACGCGCTGCTCGCCGTCGCCGATGAGTCCGGTGTGCTGCACACCGAGCCCGGTTACGTGGTGGTTGAGGATGGCGCCGCGCGGTTTGGTCTGGACGCCCTTACGACTATCAGGCGCCACCCCCATCTGGCCAGCTCTCGCTACTGGCGGGACTTCTCGGTGGAGCCGCTGGCACGACCGCTGGGGGGATTTCGGTCCAACGCCGAGATCGTGGCAGCGCAGCTGCGCCGGCTGTGGTCCCGGTACGGAGCGGGCCGGACGGGCGTCCTGTATGCCACGCCGGCCTGGTGGACGGATGAGCAGCTGCGGGCGCTGGTCGAACTCTCTGAAGGTCTTGGCATGCCCGTGCTGGGCCGGGTCGACGCCGCGGTCGCCGCCTGCCGGCACGAACAACCGGGCCGGGAACTCCTGCTGCTCGATGCCAGCCTCCACAGCCTGACACTGACCCGAATCCGGCAGGCCGGCCAGGCGGGCCTGGGTGACCTGGCCGGTGACAGGGAGGGCTTCCCGATGCTCGGCATCGAGCCACTGCTCCGCCTCTGCATGGAAATGCTGGCCCGCCGGTTCGTGGAGTGCAGCCGCTTCGATCCGCTGCACGACTCTGCGGCCGAGCAGGCCCTGTTCGACCGCTTGCCCGACTGGCTGGCGCGGCTCGCGCGCGACGCGGAAGTGCAGCTGGAACTCAGCACCCGCAGTGGCACCTTTGGCGCCACGCTGCAGGGTGCCGAATTTCGCTTGCGCGTGGCCCGTGCCTGCGAGCCCCTTCTGCAGAAGCTGCGGGCGCGCGTCGCGGAGCGGGGGCCGCACGCCCTGCAGGTTCATCCCCGGCTGGCCGACATTCCAGGCGTGCTCGAGGCGCTGCTGCGCCTGCCCGACACGGCAGTGCACGTGCTGGCCCCCGGCGCGGCGGCAGCCGGACTCGCCGGTCGTGCTGCGGCTGTCCTGGGGCCGGGCCCCGGTCCGGTGGTGATTACCGAGCTGCCCTGGGACGAGGAGCCGGCGGACCTGCCGGCGGCGGTCAGCACCCCGCCGTCCGGACCGGAAACCCTGCCCACTCACCTGCTCGTCGGTCACCGGGCCTACCGGCTTGGGTCCGGTTCCTTTCGCATCGGCGCGGAGCTTAAGCCGGGCGAAGCCGGCGTTGCACTGGATCCCGGTCTCCGCGGCCTGTCGCGCCAGCACTGCACGCTGCGCCGGGAAAACGGTGCACTGCTCGTTTTCGATCACAGTCGCTTTGGGACCTGGTTGAATGGCCACCGGATCGAAGGTGCCGCCCTGGTCCAGGCGGGCGATGTGCTGTCGCTAGGATCGCCACCCGTCGAACTGCAATTGCTGGCCGAGGTGGGCGGCGATGGCGCGTAGGTCCTTCAGCATCTTCAGCCTCTCCTTTCTGGACGTGATGGCCTGCGGACTCGGTGCCACAATCCTCATCCTGATCATCATCAGTGCCCAGGTCCGCGTGAAGGCGGATCTCGCCAACGATGCGCTGCGAGCGGAGGCCACCCTCATTGAGCGGGAGGTGCTGGATGCCCGGAAAAACCTCCTGCGCCTGCGGGATACGACAGCCGCCCGTGACACCCGGGCCACCGGCGCGGTGGGCGAGATCGAACGGCTGCAGGAACTCATCGCCGAGCTCCGGGTGGAAGCCGACCAGCAGGACAACGACAGCCTCGCGAAGAAGGAGAGTGCTGAGCAGCTGCGCGCCGACGTAGAGCGGCTGCAGGAGGGCACGCGGCGGCTGGCCGAGGCCACGCCGCAGCCTGGCACTGGCGAGCGCATCCGCAGTTTCGTCGGCCCGGGGAATCGCCAGTACCTCACGGGCATGCGCATGGGCGGCCAGCGGGTACTTATCCTGGTCGACGCGTCAGCCAGCATGCTCGGGCGCACCTACGCTAACGTAATCCGGTACCGGGCCATGCCTGACGAGCGGAAGGTGAAGGCGCCCAAGTGGCGGCAGACACTGGCCACGGTGGACTGGCTCACCACCCAGATCCAGCCGGGCGCCCGGTTCCAGATCTACACCTTTAATGAACAGGCGGGGACCACAGTTGCGGGGTCCGACGGCGGCTGGATCGAGGCCCGGAGCGGCAACGACTTCGACGCGGCGCTCGCCGGCCTGCGCAAGGTGGTGCCGGGGAAGGGGACGAGCCTGACCCGGGCCTTTCAGGCCGCCCGCAGCCTGAAGCCGGTGCCCGACAACATCTTCCTGATCACGGACGGCCTGCCCACCCAGGGCGCCACAGCACCTGCCGATCCTGAGCCCATCCGGGCCGACCGGCGTGCCAACTTCCTGCGCCAGGCCGTCGCCGAGCTGCCCAAGAACGTACCCGTGAACGTCATTCTGCTGCCGATGGAAGGGGACCCGGAGGCCGCGTTCCGCTTCTGGGACCTGGCCATGCGCACCCGCGGCTCCTTCCTTGCCCCCGCGAAGGACTGGCCATGAGTCGGCGGCGCCGCCGTGAAGAGTCGGACAGCCTGAACCTGTCCTTCCTCGACGCGATCTCCTGCGGCTTCGGCGCCATCATCCTGCTGCTCGTGATCACGCTGCTCTTTGAGCCGGCGGCGATCCAGGAAACCCGCGCTGACGTCCAGGGCCTCATCGAGCGGCTGCAGAAGGAACTGGTCGAAATCCGCGGCGAGACCAGGACGCTGACGATCGGAATCAATACGCCACCCTCCGACGAGGAAAAGGTGCTGGCCCAGCTCAGGGCTGACCTGACGAAGATCCGTGGCCAGTACAAGGCCAGTGTGCAGCCGGAGCCGGAGACTGCAGAGATCGGCGAGCTCCGCGCGGCCCGTCAGCAACTCACCGAGGAGATGCGGCGCCTGCTGGCGAACTACCGGCCACCACCGAAGGACACCACGGTGGGCGGTATCCCTGTCGACAGCGAGTACATCATCTTCGTCATCGACAACTCGGGCAGCATGCAGTCGGTCTGGCCCACCGTTAAGGCGAAGGTGAAGGAAACGCTGGACGTCTATCCGCGCATCAAGGGCATCCAGGTCTTGAGCAGCAGCGGCGACTACCTGCTTCGCGGCACGGCGCGGCGCTGGATCCCGGACTCGCGCAGCAGCCGCGCGCAAATCCTGCGCACCATGGAGAACTGGCCCGGTTCGGCGTCCAACCCGACCGAAGGTATCGTGACGGCCATCGAAACATTCTACGAGCCCGGCAAGCGCATCAGCGTGTACGTGTTTGGTGACGATTTTCAGGGCCGTGTCGTCGAGAACGTGATCCGGCACATTGAGAAAATCAACAAGCCCGACGGCCAGGGTAATCGCCGGGTCCGGATCCACGGCATCGGCTTTCCGACCGGCGAGGCCAGCGCGAATCCAGTGGGCTTTGCGGCCTTCATGCGCGCCTTGTCCGACCGCAGCGGCGGCACGTTTGTGGCATTGACCCAGGTGGACCAGGGCCCGAGAATCATCTTTCGGGGTCCGGGCAGTTAGCGGGAATTTGGTGAAGAAGTAAACCCGCCTTCGGCTCTCATCTGGCGGAAGCGCCGCACAACGTCAGCCATGCCCTGCACGGCCTCCAGTTTTTGGCGCAGGCTCAGCGAGTTGAAGTACTGCAGCTGGGAAAGATTGTGTTCAATCCAGGCGGCATCGGAATCCTTGGGTGTGTCATTAGTCATCGCTCGACGCCTTCTGCAGTAGTCTCAATTGCCGGATATCCTCGCGATCCTTCTCGCGGCCGGCTGTTTCCTTCATCTGAATCAAGGTCTCGAGACGAACGAAGTGCGTTTGCAGTCCTGGCAAGATATCGCCAACCAGTGCAGTGTCGTACTCAATGCGCTGGCAATAGCCTCCAGACTCGTGAGCTTCAAACAATCTCCAGTGTCATCGGTAGCTTAGGCACCGCATTATTGCATTCGAATTGCGCCACCAGCTACCAGGGACCTTGACCGCCAGCGGTGCGAGCGGCGTACCATTGGCCACCGCGGTCTGGCAGGCAGTTGCAAAATGAACGATCTCTCCACCAAGCGCTGCAAGCCCTGTGAAGGCGGCGTCCCCGCACTGGCTCCCGCCGCCGTTGCGGAACTGCGAAAGGCGTTGCACCCGGACTGGGTGCTGTCAGCTGACGGCAAGTGGCTCAGCCGGCGCTTCGAGTTTCCGGGCTTCGGCCGGACCATGGGCTTCGTGAATGCGGTGGCCTTTATTGCCGAGTCGGAAGGCCACCACCCGGACCTGGACGTGGGCTACGGGCGCTGCGTCGTGCAGTGGTCCACCCACGCGGTGGATGGCCTCACGGAGAACGATTTTATCTGTGCCGCCAAGGTCGATCGCCTGGTTGAGTGACATTGGCCTTTGGCCGCCCCGGCGCTAGAGTGGCGCGCAATCCCCGAGGAGACTTCCATGCGCCGTCACCTGTTCATTGCACTCCTGCTCGCGATCACGGGCTCCACCACGCTTGCAGCCACGCCTGACCTGACGACGCCCGAAGGCCAGCTGCTGGCGATGCGCCGGATCCAGTGCTCGGAGATCGACGGCAAGCCGGTGACCTACTACTGGAAGGGCGTGACCTTTAGCCGCGTGCCGGGCGAGCCGGATCGGCAGCTGTTCAAGGTGGAGGGCATGAACGTGCGGCATTGCGGGCCGCTGCCCGGCTCGACTAACAAAGCCGAGTTCCGCCTGGTCAGCCGCGAGATCCTGCTGTTCGAAGATCCGGTGACGGGCGAGGTGCTCCGGACCTGGACCAATCCCTGGACGGGCAAGACCCTCGCCGTCGTGCAGGTCGCCAACGATCCGGTGAACGGCAACTACGGACTGGTGGGCCGGGACGGCAAGCCCACGAATCTGCCTTTTGAGGTGCTGGGCAATCAGTGGTGGCTGACCACCGCCGTGCCGCTGTTCTATACGAATCCCCTGGGCGGCGACTACCAGCGCTACGTGGGTGG
>CAYMKJ010000147.1:0-25195 GCA_964391025.1 uncultured Chromatiaceae bacterium | reverse complement strand
CCAAGGTGCCGGCCAACGTACCACTCGCCCTCTCGGTGCTGGATGGCAACGGTCGCCGTATCACCGGCCGCCACCAGAACTGGCTGCAGGTGCGACCGGGTGAGGTCCTCCGCTGCAATGGCTGCCACGATCCGCAGAGCGGTGTGTCCCACGGACGCAGCACGGCCTTCGTCAGTGCCTGGGCGGGCGCCGTTGCCGACGGTCAGCCGTTCCCGAACACCGAGGCCGCCTTCTTCGCGGACTTCGGCGAGACAATGGCCCAGGTGAAGCAGCGCATCAGTTGTGCCACGGACTGCGCGCTCATCACCCCGAGCGTGGACGTGGTCTACGCCGACATCTGGACCGACCCGGTCGCAGCAGGCCGCGCGAAGGACGCGAGCTTCGCCTTCCGCTACGCGGACCTGACCACGCCGCTGCCGACCCCGGGCAACTGCATTGCCGGCTGGTCGCCCCGTTGCCGGATCACGATCAATTACGAGGCGCACATCCACCCGCTCTGGGCCAAGCCCCGCGTGACCCTGGATGTGGACGGTGTCACCGTGCTGAACGATGACACCTGCACGAGCTGTCACTCGCCGACGAATGCGGCTGGGGCACCCCGGGTGCCGGAGGGTCAGCTGGACCTGAGTGACGGCGCGTCTGACCTCGACGCCAATCATTTCAAGGCCTACCGCGAGCTGCTCTCGGCCGACAATAAGCAGGTCCTCAACGGCGGCGTTCTGCAGGACCTTCTGGTGCAGGTGGGCGTGGACCCCATCACCGGTGATCCGGTATTTGCAACCGTGGGCGTCAATCCCTCGATGAGTCCGGCAGGAGCTCGCGCCTCCGGCACATTCTTTGACCGCTTTGCTGCTGTGGGCGACCCCCACGCGGGCCGGCTCACGCCGGCTGAACTGCGACTCCTGTCGGAGTGGGTCGATATAGGGGCCCAGTACTACAACGACCCCTTCCTGGCGCCGCTCAACTAGTCCTCGCCAGGAACAGGCATGCGGCAGCTCATCCTCATCGCGGCCCTCGTTTTCGTGCCCCTGGTCACACCGGCTTATGGCAAGACGAGCCACCATGAGGCTGTCGTGGCGGAGCCCTTTCTCGAGCTCCACACAGGACCCGGGCGGGGCTTCCCGGTGTTCCATGTGGTGGACCGGGGCGAACAGATCGACGTGCTGAAGCGCCGGACCGACTGGTTCCAGGTGCGGACCAACAAGGGCGTTGAGGGCTGGGTGAAGCTCGACCAGATGGCCGAGACGCTGGATACGGCAGGAAGGCCGACGGCACTGGACGACCCCACGGAAGACGACTACGCGGGGCGACGCTGGGAAGTGGGTCTGCAGATGGGTGACCTCGATGGGGCAAATGTGATTTCCCTCTACGGCGGTTACCACTTCACGCGGAACCTGTCTGCGGAACTGCATGTCGGCGACGTCAGCGGCGACTATTCGAACGGCTGGATTACCACGGCGGACATCGTGCATCAGCCTTTTCCCGAGTGGCGGGTGTCGCCTTACGCAGCGCTCGGCACGGGCGTGATCCACATCGAGCCCCAGGCCACGCTCGTACAGACGGAGGATCGCACGGACCAGGTTGGACATGTGGGGCTGGGCTTGAGGATGTACGTCACCAGGCGCTTCATGTTCCGTACTGAGTACAACAGTTACCTGACCTTTACGAGTCGCGACGACAACGAGGAACTGGACCAATGGCAAGCGGGCTTCGCGTTCTTCTTCTGACCAGCCTGGTGGCAGCCACGGGAGGCTGCAGCCTCTTTGGCCGCGACAATCCGCCGCTGGAAGATGCCGGCGCGTCGGCGCCTGTCATCTCGCCAGAGGTGGAGCGGCGGACGATGAAGACGCCAAAGATCGATACCGAGGACTTTGAGATCACCGGTTACGTGGGTCTTCTCAGCGTCGAGGATTTTGGTTCGAACACGGTGTATGGCGCCCGGATTGCCTATCACGTGAGCGAAGGCCTTTTCCTGGAGGGCACGTACGGCCAGACCGGCGACGTGGACCTGACCAGCGTCGAAGTACTGGACAACATCGACCTCCTCGGCAGCGACCGGAAGTACAGCTACTACAATCTGGCCCTCGGCTGGAACGTGTTCCCCGGCGAGGTCTTCATCGGCAAGAACCATGCATTCAACTCCGCACTGTATGTCCTGGGCGGCGCTGGCAACACGACCTTTGCCGGCGATGATCGCTTCACCCTGACCTTCGGTGCCGGCTACCGGGTGCTGGCCACGGATGCCATCGCCCTGCACTTCGACGTGCGGGACCACGTGTTCGACAACGACATCACGGGTGAGGACAAGACCACCCACAACATGGAGTTCACCCTGGGCCTCTCCTGGTTTTTCTGAGGCCTGGTTCTTTTGAGGTGCAAATGCGCAAGACACTACCGAAACTGATGGGATTGCTGGTTGTCGCGGCAGCACAGCTGGCCGTCCCCGTCATGGCTGCCGACGCCACTGGTCCGGCGGCGGAATTCAAACTCCAGTCCCGGGCCGGGGAGGCGGTCTCGCTGAGCAGCCTCAGGGGGCAGGTGGTGCTGATCAATTTCTGGGCGACCTGGTGCGGTCCCTGTCGCAAGGAGATGCCGCTGCTGGAGCAACTCCAGAAAAAGTACGCGCCGCTCGGCTTCACCATGCTCGGCATCAACGTCGAGGAGGACACCCGCCTGATGGACGCCTTCCTCAAGGACGTCCCCGTGAGCTTTCCTGTTCTGCTGGACCCAATCAACGGGGTCAGCAAGCTCTACAACCTGTCGGCCATGCCCAGCACGGTGATTGTGGACCGCAAGGGCAACGTGCGCTTCATCCACCAGGGCTATACGCCTGGTGACGAGAGCAAGTACCAGGACCTGATCCGTCAGCTGATTCGGGAGAAGGCATGAAGTACAGTGCCCATCTCCGGACGATGGCGCTCCTGTTGACCGTGACCGGAATGCTGACCGGTTGCAGTGGCATGGAGCCCTGGGTGAAGCCCTACGAACGGGATCGCCTGGCCGATCCCATCATGAGCTTCGACCGGAACCCGGTATCCCAGTCCTACATCGATCACGTCCACGAGGCGCGCGAAGGCGCCCGTGGTGCCACTGGCAGCGCCGGCGGCGGTTGCGGGTGCAACTGAGATGCGATTAGCGGGCAACGCTGTAGGAGCGCCTTCAGGCGCGACCCCGTTCCGGTCGCGGCTGAAGCCGCTCCTACTCCTGTTAGCGTCTCCCGCGGTTTTCGCCGCTGTATTGCCGGAGGAGCGTGCCGACAGCCTGTATCACTACTACGACGGCGGCGGCATCGAGATCAGCGGACCGTCACTACTGGCACGGAAGTCCGTGGGTGAGAAGGTTTCGGTCTCGGCCAGCTACTATGTAGACACGATCAGCAGTGCGTCGATTGATGTGATTACCACCGGCGCCAGCCCCGATGGCTACAGCGAGGAGCGGACCCAGTGGGGCGTTGGAGTGGACTACCTACGCGGCGACACGACCATGAGCATGGGGTTCAGCACCAGCGAAGAAAACGACTACACGGCCGACACGCTCAACTTCGGTATCAGCCAGGATGTGTTTGGTGGCCTGACCACTATCACGTTGGGTTATGGCAGCGGCTCAGACACGGTCGGCAAGGTCAAGACCCCGGAGTTTTCCGAGGACGTCAAGCGCCACGCCTATCGCCTTGGGGTCACCCAGGTACTGACCCGCAACCTCATCACGGGCTTCTCCTACGAGGCTATCGCCGATGAGGGTTACCTGAATAACCCCTATCGCCAGGTGCGCTACGTGGACCCGGCCGATTCGACACACTGGCTGACTCAGGCCGAGGTGTACCCTGAAACGCGCGTCAGCAACGCGGCAGCCATCCGGGGTAAGTACTACCTGCCGTATCGGGCCGCGGTCTCCGGCGAGTACCGCTTCTATACGGATGACTGGGGCATTGCCGCGAGCACCATCGAGGTGGGGTACCTCCAGCCGTTCAGATCGAAGTGGCTCTTTGACTTCAAGTACCGCTACTACACTCAGACTGCAGCGGACTTCTACAGCGACCTGTACCCCTACGCGAATGCCCAGAACTTCCTGGCCCGGGACAAGGAGCTCAGCGCCTACCACAGCCAGGGCCCCCATGTGGGTGTGACCTATACCTTCCTGGACCGGCAGGGCGACCGGCCCCTGAAGAGCACCGTGAACGTCTTCTTCGACTATTACCAGTTCAACTACGATAATTTCCGGGACCTGACCACCGATGCTGACGCCGGTACGGAGCCGCTCTACAACTTCGACGCCAACGTGATCCAGCTGTTCCTTTCCCTCTGGTTCTGACGGCGGCTACCAGCGGTAGCATCCGAGATAGTGCTATCTGGACCAACTTCCATGCGCATCCCCTCGCTTTGCGTTTTTCTGGTGGCTCTGGCCACCCTGCCTGCCCGGGCGGAGTGGTACAGCGACACGCAGCAAAAGATGGGGACCCGCGTGGAGATCCAGCTCTGGGCTGAGAGTGACGCGGCCGCGAAGCCGCTACTCGCCGCCGGGATGGCGGAATTTGATCGCATCGAGTCCTGGATGAGCACTTATCGCCCCGACTCGGAGATCTCCCGCGTAAACCAGCTGGCCGCCCGGGAACCGGTGAAGGTGTCCGCGGAGCTGTACGGCATCGTGCAACGGTCTCTTGAAATGTCGGTCCTTTCAGACGGCGCCTTCGATATCACCTTCGACAGCGTGGGGAGGCTTTATGACTTCCGCGCCGGGGTCCGCCCGGACGCCGCTGCGATCCGAAAGAACCTGCCGGCCATTGACTACCGTCATGTGCTCCTCGATCCGGTCGCCTCGACGATCCGCTTCAGCCAGGAGGGCACACGGATCAACCTGGGCGGCATCGGCAAGGGCTATGCTTGCGACCGCGTGGCCGACCTTATCCGCAAGGCCGGTGTCCGGTCGGGTCGGATCAATGCGGGTGGCGACACGCGTCTGATCGGGGACCGGCAGGGCCAGCCGTGGATGGTGGGTATCCGGGACCCGGACGCGGATGATCGCTGGGTCACGCGGCTGGCGCTGGACAATGAGGCCATATCCACAGCGGGGGACTACGAGCGCTTCTTCGACAAGGATGGAGTCCGGTACCACCACATCATCAATCCGAAGACTGGCGACTCGGCGCGCGTCATCCGCAGCGCTACCGTCATCGGTCCGGACGCCACCATGACTGATGGCCTGGATGATGCCGTGTTCATCATGGGGGCGGAACGTGGGCTCGCGCTTATCGACGCCACGCCTGGCTATGCAGCCATTCTGATTGACGCCGAGCACCACGTGCGCCTCTCCAAGGCGCTCCAGGCCCGCTAACAGGAACCCCTCTGCAGGTTTGACATAAGCGTCCCGCATTTT
The DNA here is from genome assembly GCA_964391025.1 of uncultured Chromatiaceae bacterium. Lineage (GTDB taxonomy): Bacteria > Pseudomonadota > Gammaproteobacteria > Steroidobacterales > SHZI01. Next base: position 19,822 of record CAYMKJ010000147.1, on the reverse strand, counting down.
GACTCACGGCTGAAAGGACGTGAGGAAGGTCGCAGGATTCGCAGCCGGAAATTGTCAACATCCTTGCGCTGACAAAGGCAAACCCGCTGAAAGGCGGGGACGCAAAGCCACCGGTCTACCGGCGAGTCGCACCGTGCGGATCTCGTCCATGACAGCGGGGCTGCCGAGCTGAAACGTGATCTGACGATCACGTTTGCGCGCGTCCCCAAAAACCGGTGAGTTGCCCTTGTCCGCCTGAACGCGGAACACGGGAAGAATCGGGATGCGCAGGCTGCTACCACTGGTCATGCTTCTCACAGCGACGTCGCTGCCGGCCCTTGCCGTTGCGGCTACTGCTGTCGTTCCCGGGCAACCGTCCCCCGATTTCGCGTTGAAGAATGCCACTGGCAAAAACGTACGTCTCTCTGAGTGGCGAGGCGAGGTGGTGCTGCTGAGTTTCTGGGCGGGTTGGTGCGGTCGCTGTACGGATCAGCTCCAGCAACTGGAGCTGATCCAGAAGCAGTATGCCGCGCGGGGTGTCCGCGTCATCGCCGTCAACATCGACCATGAGACCCAGCCAGCCCGCGACGCCGCCGGGCGCCTGAACCTTCTCGTTCTCCATGACGCCGATCAATCTGTTGCCCGCCAGTACGAGCTATCCGATCTGCCGCTGACCGTGCTCGTGGATCCCCACGGCAAGGTCCGTTACGTGCACGAGAAGTACCGGGGTGGCGATGCCACCCTCTACGAGGAAGAGCTGGCTGCTCTTCTCCAGGAATAGGGACGCACACATGTCGATGCACCGCTGCAAATTTCACCTGCTGTCTGGCGTTCTGTTCGCCGCCGGCATATGCACCTTTCCGGCGGTCCACGCGGAGGAGTCCACCACCGCCCCCGCCCCCCTGTCCGCTCCGCCAGCTGCAGCAGCCAGCGTAGACAGCGAGGTGCAGGTCCTGAAAGACGAAGTGCTGGACCTGAACCGGGAGTTGTTCCTGCTGGAGGAGGAGCTGCTGTTCCCGGCCAATACCCAGGTGGCGGTCTTCGTTTCCATGGATGTCGGGGACTTCTTCGACCTGGATTCCGTCCAGCTGCGGATCGACGACAAGCCAGTGAGCAATTACCTCTACACGGAGCGCGAGGTGGCGGCGCTGCTGCGGGGGGGCGTGCACCGGATCTATCTCGGTAACCTGAAGACGGGCGAGCATGAGCTGACGGCGGTTTTCACCGGGCAGGGTCCGCACGCGCGCGACTACCGTCGCGGCGCCACGCTGAAGGTGGAGAAGGGTATCGGCGCCAAGTTCGTCGAGCTGCGCATCTCGGATCGGGAGAGCAAGCAGCAGCCTGAGTTCCTGGTAAAGGAGTGGGAGTAGCCCGTGATGCCCGCTGCCGCTAAGCGGGCCGTGGTTGCCGGCGTGCTGGTGGTGCTCGCCGTGGTGCTGCCTGCAAGGGCGGGCGACGTAGCGGCGCCTGGGGCCATTCGCGACCTGTACTACGGCGAAGCGCTCTTTCAGTTCTACCAGGACAAGCACTTCGACGCGCTCACGCACCTGCTGGCGGCACGGGCTGTGGGCCGCGTGAGTAACCACGAGGCAGAGTCGGAGCTGCTGCTCGGTGGTCTCTACCTGAACTACGGCCAGCACATTCGTGCCGAGGAAATCTTCAGCCGGCTCCTGACCCCGGATATCGCGCCGGCAGTTCGCGATCGTGCCTGGTTCTACCTGGGCAAGGTCCGCTACCAGCGTGGTCTGCACGACGACGCGCTGGCCGCGTTCGCCCGGATCTCCGGCGCGCTGCCGGAGGGTCTTGCGGCGGAGCTGCCCATGCTGCAATCCCAGTCGCTGATGGCGCTCGAGCGCTTCGACGCTGCGGCCACACTGCTCGATGGATGGAAGGGTCCGGACGGCTGGCTGCCCTACGCGCGGTTCAACCTGGGTGTGGCTTTTGTCCGTCTCGACCGGCTCGACGACGGGGCGCGACAGCTCGATGACGTAGGGCGGAGTTCGCCCTCGTCGCCTGAACTGCTCGATCTGCGTGACAAGGCCAACCTGGCGCTCGGCTATGCCTACCTGCAGCAAGCCCAGGACGGCCAGGCCCGTCCTGTCCTGGAGCGGGTCCGGCTGGCAAGTCCGTTTGCCAACAAGGCGCTGCTGGGTGTCGGCTGGGCGGACGCGGCCACGCACAATTTCCGGGGCGCCCTGACGCCCTGGCTCGAGCTGAAGGACCGGGACCTGCTGGACAGCGCCGTGCAGGAGTCGCTGCTGGCGATTCCCTACGCGTACGCCCAGCTTGATGCGCACGGCTCGGCGGCAGAGGGCTACCAGTCTGCTCTGACAGCCTTCGACGCCGAGATCGGTAGTCTGGATAGCGCCATTACCCGTGCCCAGAGCGGCGGCCAGAGCGGCGGCCAGAGCGGCGGCCTGATCCACAGCCTGCTTGAAGCGGATGATCCCGGCATCGGGCGCTGGTACTGGGAGCTGAAGCAGCTCCCGGACTCCAACGAAGGCCGCTATCTCTATCTGCTGATCGCGGATCACCGTTTCCAGGAAGGGCTGCGGAACGTACGCGACCTGGCTGCCCTGTCCACCCACCTGCAGGAGTGGCAGGACAAGCTGTCGGCCTTCGAGGACATGGTGCAGACGCGACGCCAGGCTTATGCGCAGCGTGAACCGCGCTTCAGCGCGGGCCTCGATCGGGTGGATCTGCCGGCACTGCGGGCCCGGCGTGACGCCCTGGCCACTCGCCTGGATGCCATCGAGACCGGCCGCGACAGCGCCGGCCTCGGCACTGCCGAGGAACTGGACCGCTGGCAGCGGCTGGCCGCGATCGGCGCCGAGCCGGGTCTGGCAGCGTCCGGGGCCAGGGAATTAAGCGATCGCCACCGCCTGCTGCGGGGTGTGCTGCTGTGGAACCTGGACCGGGAATACAAATACCGGCTCTGGGTTGAGCGCCGGAACCTCAAGGAGCTCGACGGCTTGCTCGCGCGCGCCACGCGGGGCCAGACCGGTGCGGCCACGGCTCGCCGCGATACGCCCACAGAGCTCGACCAGTTCGCCACCCGCATCACCGACGTGGTGCCACGCATCGAGCGCATGCAGCGGCAGATCGCCCAGGAGAGCGGGCAACAGGGACAACGGCTGCAGGCTCTCGCTATCGACACGTTGCGCGACCAGCGGGACCGTCTGGCCGCCTACCGCGTGCAGGCCCAGTTTGCCCTGGCGACGATCTACGACCGTGCGGCCACCGCCGCCCGGGTGACGCCTCCGCGCAAGCCGCAGCTGGGAGCCGCGCAATGATGCCTGCGGCGGCCCTGTGCCTGGGCATTGCACTCGCGGGGGGGCTGTGGCCCTTCGCTGGGAAAGATGAGGCCGCGAAGGAGCCGGGCGGGTCGCCTGAAACCATCCGGACCCTGAAGTCGCGGGAAATCCAGGTCAACGCCGAAGCACCCGAGGTGGACAGCGCCGCTCAGGCCATGGACCAGTACCGGCGCTTCCTCGCCCTGCAGACGGGGTCCACGGACATGCGGGCCGAGGCGCTGCGGCGGCTGGCCGATCTGAACCTGGATGAGGGCGTGAATGCCGAGAGTGCAGGGGAGGAGGCGGGCGCCGGCGCCGCGTATTTTGCCGAGGCCGTGACCCTCTATACCGAGCTTCTGAACCTGCACCGCGCCGCCGGGGATAGCCGGGGCGGCGACCACGCCGAGGTCCTCTACCAGCTGTCCCGGGCGCAGGAGGGCGCCGGCAAAGGTGACGATGCGCTGGGCACGCTGGACACGCTGGTCGCGAACTACCCGTCCGAGAAGCACCAGGACGAAAGCGAGTTCCGCCGCGGCGAAACCTATTTCGTGCGGAAGAACTTCGTGGCCGCTGAGGAGGCCTATGCCGCCGTGCTGGCGGCGGGCGAGTCCTCCGTCTTTTACGAGCAGTCGCTGTACAAGCACGGCTGGGCACTCTTCAAGCAGGGGCGCAATGAGGACGCCCTGGCATCCTTTCTTCAGTTGCTGGGGCGGAAGCTCGGTCCTGGTGGGGCGCAGCCCGCGGCCTTGCTCGAGGGCATGAGCCGACCGGACCGGGAACTGCTCGATGACACGCTGCGCGTATCGAGCATCACCTACTCGTACCTGGACGGCGCCGCGTCCATTCCAGCCTCGCTGGCGGGCGCAACCGGGCCCGCCTGGACTTACCTGCTGTACAGCGCACTCGGTGACCTCTATCTGGACAAGGAGCGCTTCCGGGACGCGGCCGAAACCTACGAGGCCTTTGTGACCCACGACCCGGTGAACGATCAGGCTCCCCGCCTGCAGCAGGCGGCCATCGAGGCCTACACGCGGGGCAAGTTTCCCAGTCTCGTGCTGGACGCCAAGCGCCAGTATGTGGAGACCTATGGACTGGACACACCGTTCTGGGTGGCCCGCCAGCCGGCTGAATACACCACGGTGGTGGTGGCACTCAAGACGCACTTGAGCGACCTCGCCGCTTACGATCACTCCCAGGCGCAGTTGAGCAAACTCCCCGCCGACTACGAGCGCGCAGCCGGCTGGTACCGCCGCTTCCTGGTGTACTTCCCCGCGGATCCGGAATCGGCCGAACGCAGCTTCCTGCTGGGTGAACTCCTGTTTGAGTCCAGGAACTTTGCCGAGGCCCGCGATGCCTACCTGCGTTCGGCCTACGACTACGGCAGCCACGCGCACGCGGCCGAGGCCGGTTATGCGGCGCTGCTGGCTTCCCGGGAACACGAAAAGCAGCTTTCGAGCGAAGCCTTCACCGTCTGGCACAACCAGCACATGGACCACGCCCTGAAGTTTGCAGCGACCTACCCGGCGCACCCCCAGGCCGGGGCTGTGCTAGCCAACGTCGCCGAGGAGCTATTCGCCGCCGGCCAGCTGGAACGAGCGATCCAGGTGGCCGGCCTCGTCGTCACTCTGCAGCCGCCGGCCACTCCGGAACTGGAGCGGGTGGCCTGGACGGTGCTGGCCCACGCCCAATTCGACCTGGGCCGCTTTGCGGACGCCGAAAACTCCTACGTGCACCTGCAGAACTATCACCTCGCGCCTGAGCAGCGGAAGGACGTCGAGGGACGGGTCGCTGCCTCGATCTACCGGCAGGCGGAGTCGGCCCAGGCGAGCGGCGACATCGACGCCGCCGTGGCCAACTTCCTCCGCATCGCGGAGGCGGCACCGAACGCTGACATCCGGCCCACCGCACTGTTCGATGCGGCCACGCTGCTCCTCGCGAACCAGCGCTGGGACCAGTCCGTAGACCTGCTTCAGCGCTTCCGTTTCGAGTTTCCGGGCCACAAGTTCAACAACGACGTGACGGCCAAGCTGGGGCTGGCGCTGAAGGAAGATGGCCGGGCCGCCGAAGCAGCCGCCGAATACGAGCGCATCGCTGCGACCGACGCCACCGTCGCCGGAGGCGCAGAAGTCCAGCGCGCGGCGCTCTGGCAGGCCGCCGAGCTGTACGCCTCCGCCGGTCAGCCGGCGAATGAAGCGCGCCTCTATGAGTTGATCGTGTCCCGTTTCCCGGCCCCGCCCGCGGAGGCCCTGGAAGCCCGGCACAAGCTCGCTGACCTGGCCGCCGAGGGTGCCGACTGGAACACCCGCAAACGCTGGCTGGAGTCCATCGTCGCGACAGACGCTGCGGCCGGCGCGGGCCGCACCGACCGCAGCCGCTTCCTGGCTGCCAGCGCATCGATAGAACTTGCCCGACCGATGCGCGACGCTTTTCTTGAAGTGGCACTCACGGCGCCGCTGAAACAGACCTTGAACCTCAAGAAGACCCGCATGGAACAGGCACTGAAAGCCTACAGCGCTGCCGCCGACTACGGCGTGGCGCAGGTGACTACGGCGGCCACGTTTGAAACGGCGGAGCTCTACTACCAGCTGAGCCGGGACCTGCTGGCCTCCGAGCGACCGCGGGATCTGGATGCGGAGGAGCAGGAGCAGTACGGCCTGCTGCTCGAGGAACAGGCCTTTCCCTTCGAGGAGAAGGCGATCGACCTGTTCCGCGTGAATGCGGAGCGCGTCGCGGATGGTGTGTACGACGAGTGGGTGCGGGCCAGCTTCGCGCGGCTCAGCGTGATGGCACCGGCCCGCTATGCCCGGACTGAAAGGAGCGAGGATGTTGCGGCCTGGATGGACTGACGCGGTGCTGCGCACGGTGCTACTGGCGCTCAGTGTGAGCGCGCTGACCGCCTGCAGCACGCTCGGCGGCTCACCCGTTGTAAGAGCGCCTTCAGGCGCGACCGCCACGACCCAGGATGCTCCCTCGCCGGAACTCCAGGCCCGCTATGCCAGCCTGCTCAGCCGGTTGCAAGCCGGCGACACCGGCGCGGCGACCGAGCTTGCGGCGTTCAGCACGGAGAATCCCGAGCTGGCTGGTCCGCTGCTGAATCTGGGTCTGGCCCGTGCGCGGGCGGGCGATGAGGCCGGTGCCCGAGCCCTGTTCGAGCGTGCGAGCGCGGTCTGCAGCCACTGCGGTCCCGTGTGGAACGAACTGGGGGTGCTGGACCGTCTGCAGGGTCGGTTCACCGAGGCTGAGAAGGCCTACCGCCGCGCTATCGAGCTGGAGCCGGGGTACGCGCCCGCCTACTACAACCTGGCTGTGTTGTACGAGCTCTACATCCCGCGCCCTGACCTGGCGCTGGAGAACTACGAACGCTACCTGCAGATGGGCGGCACAGACGGTGCGGGGCAGGATGTGGAGAAATGGGCGGGGGACCTCCGCCGCCGTGTGGGCGCGACAACCGAGTCGATGCGTGTCGAGGGAACATCATGATGCCGTCTGTCCTGGCGCGGGCGCGGTTCGCGCTGCTTGGTCTCTCCCTGGCCTGCGCTGTGCGGGCGCAGGAACCGGTGCCAGCGGGGCCGCTGAATCTGGAGGCCTCGGCGATCCGCGGCAACCAGGAGCTCCCGAAGGTGCTCTACATCGTGCCGTGGAAGGACCCGGCGATGGCGGAACTGGCCGGTCGGCCGGTCAATAGCCTGGTCGAGGAAGTTTTGGCACCCGTAGACCGTGAAGTGTTGCGGCGACAAACGCGCTATTTCAGTCAATTGTATCCGGCGAAGAAATCGGCGGGTGGGGACCCGCCGGTGGGCGCCCCGGGCAACGTCACCACGAACTGACTAACAGGCCAACGGCTGAATCCGTTGACGGCACTTGGATCAACTAGTTTGGGCAGGAGGTACTGCGGACCATGGACAAGTACACACTCGTCGTGAATTTCTTCCAGGAGGGCGGGGTATTCCTGTACTTCATGGCGGCATTATTCGTCGTGGGCATAGCCATCGCCGTTGAGCGCTTCGTGGTGCTGACCAAGGCCAGCATCTCGAACCGGCAGCTCTGGGAGAAAATTACTCCCTGCCTTAAATCGGGCAACTTCACTGAGGCGGCCAACGTGGCTGCCAAATCCGGCACGGCCCTGGGTACGGTACTGAGCTACGGTCTGGCGCGCACCAAGGTTACCCATCGTCGCGACGACCTGGAAAAGGCGATGGAGGAGGGGCTCCTTGAGATCATCCCGAAGCTCGAGAAGCGCACCCACTTCCTGTCGTCCCTCGCCAACGTCGGCATGCTCATCGGCCTGCTGGGGACGGTCGCGGGTCTGATCGCGGCCTTCGGTGCGATTGCGACCGCTAATCCCGCCGAGAAGGCGAGCCTCCTCGCGGCCAGCATCTCCGTGGCGATGAACAACACGGCGGGTGGCCTGATCGTGGCTATCACCCTGCTGCTGGCGCACATGTACCTGGAATCGAAGACCACCGGCCTCATCGACAGCCTGGAGATCGCAGCACTCAAGTTCCTGAACGCGGTTACTGAGCGGGCACCCCAGGCGCCCGCGCAATCCGCCTCAGCGCATTCCGCCCCAGCACAGGCCAACGCAACAAAGGCCGCAGCAACGCATGCTGCTCCTGCCGCCGCAGCGGCGAGGGGGGCTGCGCCCGCCCGGGGTCTCGCCTGAGTCGGCGTTGCCAGGGAAGGTCGGAAGCATGAAAGCCTCCAAGAGTGTCCGGCGGGTCAGGCGGCACCATGCGCGCCTGAAGGGCCGTCATGACCTGAACATGGTGCCGATGATCGACATGATGGTTATTCTCGTGTTCTTCCTGATCTTTACGGCGGTGTTTTCCAAGACGAACGTCCTCGAACTCAATCTGCCAGACAGCAGCGCGGGCCTGCCGGATCTTCCCGAGGGTCTCCAGCTCGAGGTGATCGTGCGGGCCGCTTCCATCGACGTGGCGGACCGGAGCACTGGCATTCTGCAGAGCCTGCCAAACACGGTGCTTGGCTATGACCTGGCACAGCTCGGCAGCTACCTGGAGCGAGTTAAAGCCAAATTTCCCGAGAATCAGGCGGCCACAATTCTCCTGGGACCGGACGTCTCCTACGACGTGCTCGTGCAGGTCATGGACACGGTTCGGGTCCGCATGCTGCCTGGTGAGGCCGGGAAGGGTGCCATGCCCGGTAGCGGTTTCGTTCGAGCTGAACTCTTTCCGGAAATTTCCGTCGGGGATGCGCCGATATGACGCCGACACGCGTCAAGCGTCGCCGGGAGCGGGCGCACAAGACCGGTAGCCACCTGATGCTGGTACCGTTCATCGACATGCTGACGATCCTCGTCGTGTTTCTTCTGTTGCACACGGCTGATGTGGAGATTCTGCCCAACACGAAGAACATCTCAATTCCGCAATCCGTGTCGGAGCTCAAGCCCCGGGAAACACTGGTGGTCATGTTGACGCGGGACATGCTCTTCGTGGATGGCAAGCCCGTGGCGACCCTGGCTGAGATCCAGTCCACTGAGGGGAACATAATACCTGCGCTCAAGGCGGCCCTGGGCCGGCAGGGTGCCCGGGTACTGCAGGCTAAGGCCATGCGCGGTACAGACGAGGAAGTCGCCAACCGGGAAGTCACCATTATGGGTGACAAGAGCACGCCCTACGCGGTGCTCAAGAAAGTCATGGCCACCTGTACCGACGCCGATTTTGGCAAGGTGTCCCTGGCCGTGTTCGAGAAGGACCGGGTCGCAGGAGCCACGGCATGAGCACGGCCGCGATGCCCTTCTATCGGCTTTACGAGTTGCCCTGGTCCCCTGGCGTGGACTCGGAGGAGCGGTTTCGGAAGATTCTCCGCAACTGCTTCATTGCCTATCTGGTCTTCGGCATCCTGATTCCGCTGCTGCCGGTAGCGGAGCGGGACCAGACGCGGGCCCCCGAGATTCCCGAGCGGGTCGTGCGCCTCATTGTCGAGCAGCCCAGGCCGGTGTCGCCCCCGAAGGTGGAACCGGTGGTCCAGCCCAAGCCGGAGCCGAAGGTGGCGAAGGTCGAGCCGAAGCCGGTGTCGAAGGCTGAAGTGAAGCCGGAGCCCATTCCGGTTGACCGCCAGAAGCAGGCGCGGGACAAGGCACAGAAGTCCGGCTTGCTGGCATTTACCGATGATCTCGCTGATCTGCGCGACGACAGGGCGGTGACGGAAATCGCGGGTGCCCGGGCCGTGACGGGCGCGGTGGGAGAGGCGGCGCAGAACGAACGCTCGCTTCTGACGTCCCGGGTAGGCAAGGGCAGCGGCGGAATCAATACGGCGGCGATGAGCCGCAACACCGGCGGCGCCGGGCTGAACGCCCGCGGCTCAACGCAGGTCAAGAGCGCTGTTGCGAGTCTTGCGAGCGAGCCGGACGCCACTGCATCGTCGTCCGCCAGGGCAGGCCGGAGTCGCGAAGAGATCGAGATGGTCTTCGACCAGAACAAGGGCGCGATCTACTCGCTCTACAATCGGGCATTGCGGAGCAATCCAGCCCTCCAGGGCAAGCTGGTCCTGAAGCTCACCATCGAGCCGACCGGGCAAGTGTCCGACGTGCAGGTGGTATCCAGCGAACTGGGCGACGAGGAGCTGGAGCGCAAACTGGTGCAGCGGGTGCGCATGTTCACCTTCGTCGCGAAGGATGTTCCGTCGGTCACCACCACGAAGCCCATCGATTTCTTCCCCGCGTAGGAGCGTCTTCAGGCGCGACCGCGCCAGAGAATCACGCCGATAAAGCCGAAGAACGTGGCGGCCATGAACCAGAACTCGTTCACGCCGTAGCGCTCCACCCCGAAGCGGGCCAGCTGTTCAAGGCCGATAAACGCCACCGTGTAGACGATGGCGCCGAAGAGTGCCCCGATCTTCCAGCTCGCTGAGCGGGCCTGCCCCCTGATGCCCACCCACCACCACACCCCGAGAAATATCGCCGTGTAGGCGTTCAGCATCGTGAACCAGAGAGGCGCCTTCTGAAAGTAGTGGTTAATCCAGAACGCGCCGGCACCCATGAAGTTCAGCAGCAGGTACTGCCACTCGGGCAGTGGTGCGCGCAGCACCTTTTCCCACATCAGAACCAGGAAGATGTAGACGGTCCAGGTGCCGAAGAGCAACTCGTAGAACTGGACCTTGCCGGCCCAGGCCGGCTCAATCACCAGCATGGGCTACCCCAACTCGCTGCAGGAAGAACCGTACTTGAAGCAACTGTAGCAACGATGGTGTTCGAGAAGCACACGGGAGCGAACCGCCTCTGCGAGTGAGTCGCCCTGGTCATAGCGCGCATCGTCGTCCACCAGGGTGCAGGCGTAGATGCGCATGCGCCCCCCTTTTTTCACGGCCATCTTGCTGAACCCGCACATGAAGGCGCGGCGCGTGACCTCGGTCTGGTAGCGGGTCATGCAGTCCTCGGTGATGCGCGGCACTGTGCGTTGCTCACCCGGCGTGCCGAAATCGGGAAATGACACGATGCGCAGGTCGGCCGGCAGCCCCTCCGCAGCGAGCAGTTGCCGGAACTCGTGATCCACGTCCGCCTCATCCCGGCCGGGCTGCATCTGCCGGGCGAGGGAAACGCTGAAGCCGGCCCTGTGCAGCGACCGCAGGCCCTGCAGGGCGAGTCGGAAGTTGCCGGCGCCCCGGCCCGCGTCGTGCCGGGCCTCTTCCGCGTAGTCAAAACTCACCCGGAAGGCGATCGGGTGAGGTGAACCCGCGAGCTTCCGGATCTGCGTGAGGCGCCGAACCACCGGGGCAGTGCCGTTGGTCAGGACGAGACACGGCCGGAGGCTGGCGGCGTAGTCGAGAATGGCCACCATGTCCTTCACCACGAAGGGCTCACCGCCTGTAAAGGAGAACTGCCGGACGTTGAGCCCGACCGCCGCATCCATGAGTGGCCGCACGTCGGCGAGCGTGATGCGCTGCAGACGAGCATCGCCGGGTCGCGAACCCTCGAGGCAAAAGGGACAGTCGAGGTTGCAGGCCGTACCGGTGTGAAACCAGAGCTCGTCCAGCGCGTGGGGCTGGATCCAGCCGGTCTTACCGGTGGACGATGGGCTGGTGGACGATGGGCTGGTGGACCCGAGGGTGACTTTTCCCGCCTGGGGCGACGTCACCACGATCCGCTGTCTGTTTTGATTTCCGTCGGGCCCAACGGTTGGTAGCGCCGGGCGAGCCGATGGGGTGGTACGCCCAGCATGTAGGCCAGCGCGAGCAGCCGGTTGCCTGCTGTTCGCCACAGCCAGCCGTCACGTTCCCAGCGGCGTGGCGACACGCCAATGTCCGCAGCCACGCGCGCGAAGGTGCCGCGCCTGCGCAAACCCCGCACGAGCGGCACCTCCTCGAACAGCGGCGTATCCGCAAAACCGCCGACGGCGTCGTAGGCAACCCGGGCGACGAAGAGGCCCTGGTCGCCATAGGGTGTGCCAAACTGCGTGCGCCAGTTGATCAGGCGGGCCAGCAGCCGCTTGTACCAGGTGGAGAGTCCCGTAAACCGAAAGCCGAAGAAACCGCCGGGGGCGCCGGCGAGGTGCCGATCGCGAATCAGTAACACCCCGTCGGTGGGGGGCTCGGCATCCGCGTGCAGAAACCAGAGCACGTCGCCCGAGGCACGCAGCGCGCCGGCATGCAGCTGATGCCCACGACCGGCTCGTGTGCCCACGTACACGCAACGGAAGCGGCGCGCGAGACTGCGACAGCCGGCGCTGGCACCGCCATCGACGATCACGATTTCGTCCGGTGGTGCGGGGAGGCCCCGCAGGCGTTCGAGCAATCGGGCGAGCGCTTCGTTGTCGGCGACCACGGGGATCACCACGCTGACGGCCGGCGTCGAAGGATCCGTTGCAGCCACTGACCGCAACAGGTTGACGACAGTGCCAGCAGCAGCGTTCATGAAGCGGAGTATCCCAGACTGCGTAGCGTCCGGTACAGCGCGAGGCGCGCGGGTCGCGCATCGCCGGCCAGATCCGCGCAAAGTCGCTGGAGATCCCCAGGAAGATCCACGTCATAACGTGGCGGGAGATTCTGCACAGTCCGCCCCGCGCGTGCGCAAACTGCCTGCAGCGCTGCGTGGAGTTCCTCGCAGCCCCACGGCAGGCTCGCCAATTCGGGCCAGGCCTGCCGATTGCCCAGGCAAGTCACGCCGCCATCGTGCGCGGGGCCCAGCACCACATCGTGGGTGGTCAGGGCATCGCAGGCTGCCAGGTAATCGGCGGGCCCCAGCACGGGTGCATCGCTGCCTATATAGAGAAGGCGCGTGTGCCCCCGGTCGCGGAGTACGCGGTCCACAACCGCCAGTCGGACGCCCAGGTTGCCGTTGGGCTGCGGCACGACGTCGTCCAGGGGCACTGGGAGCGAACGCGCCCAGCTCTCGTCGCCAGGCTCCGCCGGGGCGATCACCCGGCGTCCCGGCCAGGCCGCCACGTCTTCGAGCGCGGTGCCCAGCAGGAGTTCACTGATCGTGAGGGTGGCAGGGTCGCCAAGCTCGCGGGCCAGTCGGCGCTTGCCTGAACCCAGGGCGGGGCGACGGCAGAACACCACCAGCGTAATCGCCTCGGAAGCGGCCTTAAGCATGCCCGGAGCATAGCGGGAGGGGTGGCCGGGAGTCCCGGAAAGTCAATCCCTGAAGCGGGTCCGGGGGACCCGAAATTGTGCGTTGCACGAGGCCCGATCTGCTCTCTGGAGGCCGAACAAACCTCAATAAAAACAATTTCCTGAGTGATATTTATCCGCCATAACGCAGCAAGCGATTTCTCCCGATTTGGCGCGGGACGCGGAGTGGGGGGACTTGTATACTGCTGCTCTGCTCAAGGCTCAGCCCCGATTTCTGCGGTCAAAGCCCGGCGGTCCGAGATTCAGTCTGGCCATAGGTCCCGTGTCGGGGTGCTTCTAGCCGGATTCGCTCGGGGCGCCGGGCCCTTCTTTGCCCACCGCGCACCAATTCGTCGTCCTGCCTTACCGGCACAACGCCCGGCGCTCGGTTTCCAGGGCAGCCACTTTCTGCCGGTACACCCGCCCTTGCTTGGCCGAGTAGCCCATCCGCAGTTTCAGGCGCAGTTCGGCAATCCGGTTGTCGAGGCGCACACAGCGCGCATCGCGTTCGCCGGTCGCTGCCCAGGCGGCTGCCGGGACGGCCAGGGCCACGACAGTGGCCATTAGAAAGTGACGACGCCGCATGTCGAGCCCTCCGATCTACTGGATCTCGAAGCGTGGCGCGCCCGCGGGGCCGAAGCGAGCGGCGATTGTCCTGACTTCACTCAGAATCGACCTGGAAGAGCGGCTTCGGCCGCGACCTGATTCCGATCCGGGTCGCGGCTGAAGCCGCTCCTACGGTTGATCCGGCAGGCCGCCTGGCAGCGGGTGTCGCGCGATGATGAACTCGTCGACGGGGCGGCCGCCGATCAGATGTTCCTGGATGATGCGTTCGAGCACGTCCGGGGTGCAGGACCGGTACCAGACCCCGTCGGGGTAGACGAGCGCCACCGGCCCCGCCATGCACACCTGCAGGCAGTTGGTCTTTGTGCGATAGATCCCGCCGCCCGCTGCCAGGTCCAGTTCTCGCAGGCGGCGCTTCAGGTATTCCCAGGACTCGAGGCTGGCCTCCCGCGTCGAGCACTTCGGCTTGTTCTGGTCACAGCACAGGAAAATGTGCCGACGTAGCGCGTTGATGCCCAGCGCGCTCACCTGCGCCGCAAGCAGCGTACGAATCGCGTCGTCATCGCTCGCCATCAGCAACCTCTAGTGACGTTCAAGAAAACTCAGCAGGACGTTCGCGAAGACGGTTTTCTGCTCGCGACCGGCCACGACATGCGCAACGTCATGCAGCAGAACGCCTTCCGCATTGGGGATGCCGTGCTCAAGCGGCAGCGTGGTGCGCGGGCCCGTCACCTGGTCCTGGCCCGAGTGAATGATCAGGCTCGGCACCCGAATGCGCGGCAGACGAGCCGTGACATCGTGGTTCAGGCACGCTGCCACGAGGCGCTCGTGGGCCGGGTACCGGCCATTGAGCTCGCTCCAGGGACCTTGTGGGCCCAGCAAGCGGTCGCGGTTTGCGTTGTAGTAGTCCGGCAGGAATGACATCAGGCACACGTGTTTCTGGAAGCCAAAGAACCCGGAGTCCCGGTGAATATCGCGAAACATCTCGAGCTGACCGTAGAGAAATGGATCCACGCTGGCCCACGCCCCCATATTTACCATGCTGCGCACCAGATCCGGGCGCTCGATGGCGACTTCCTGGGCGATGCAGGCCCCCATGCCCACGAGGCCGACGAAGTGGACTCTCGACCACCCCAGGTGGTCGAGGAGGCCGATGACATCAGTCGCGTGCAACATCATGGTCGGGGGCTCGCGCAAATCATCGGTGGAGGCGCCGATGCCCCGGTAGTCGATAATCAGCACGCGATAGCGGTCGGTCAGGCCCCGGGCCAGGTGCCGTTCTCCGCCGTGGCAGTAGGTGCCCCAGCCGCCCATGCAGAGCGCGGTGTCGCCCGGCCTGTCTCCCTGGCGCCGGCCGTGGATTTCGTAATACAGGTCGTGGCCGTTGATCTGCACGGTGGGCATGACGCGCTCCCGGGGCTCAATGCCCGGGATTATCGCTTAAACTCCGGCCTTCCTTACCCACACCTGAGCACCCAGAGCATGCAAGCTGAACCAGCAAAAGGCACCGAGACGAAGACCATCATGGAGTTTCTCGCCGAGAGTCCCAACGTGGACGTCTCCAGGGCCTGGGAACGCTGCTGGAACATCCATGCGAAGATCGCCGATCGGGTGCAGGCCCGCTTCGACGTGCAGCGGCATCCCCAGACCCAGGGAGAAGACTACTGGACGTCTCCCGACGGCCAGCTGGAGGGCTGCTTCAAGGCCTACTCCGGCACTGACGTGGACTGGCTGGTGCACTCCTGGCTCGGCAACCGCAAGGCCAGCATCCTGGACATGAACGCCACGGTTTTCTTGAGCCAGCAGAACCGGGTGCCCCACCTCGGCATCATTTTCGGCACCATTCCAAAGCTGTACTTCTACGCGGAGTACATGCCGCGGATGGACCTGCGCGCGAACTACGACTACCTGCTGAAGTACTACGAGCCGGCCAACGCGGAATTCCTGAAGTTCCGCAGCGATCCTGCCTGGACCCGCTTCGTCAGTCACGGCACTTATTTGCGCGCCATGATGTCGCCCATTGCCACCAGCTCCCACGCGGAGCTGAACGACGACAACATCGGCACCTGCGAGAAGTACCTCGTAAAGTTCGTGGACCGCTGGTTCAAGTGGCTCGACGATGCGGACACCGTGCCGGAACAGGAGCGGGCCGCCCAGCAGGTCTTCGACTACAAGGTCCGGGAGCTGGGTTATCGCACCGACCCGATGAACGTCCTGCCTCAGAAGGTCCTTGGCATGCAGGAGTTCAATCGCCGGCTCGACATGCGCATTGGCACCCAGCAGATGGCGGAAACCAGGGACCGCTGGAAGAAGCGTTGATCGTCAGGGGCCTGGTCAACTTCTTCGGCTTCCAGTCGGTCTGGTTCCTGAGCCTGTTCGGTGCGGGCACGCAGAGGTCCTGGCTGGGCGCCGTCGCGCTGGCGGCCTTCACGCTCTGGCACTTCAGTACCGCGGCGAACCCGCGGGCTGATCTCGTGCTCGTGGCGGTAGCCTGCGCCGTCGGTTTCATCGTTGACACGGCGTTCATCCAGGCTCATCTGCTCGCCTACGCAGAGCCCCTGCCGTTCGCGGCGGTGGCGCCCTACTGGATTCTCGGCATGTGGATCAACTTTGCGCTGACCCTGAACGGGTCCATGCGCTGGCTGCACGGCCGCTACCTGCTGGCAGCTGGTCTCGGGGCCATCGGGGGGCCGCTCGCCTACATGGCCGGAGTCAGGCTGGGTGCGGCGGAACTCCTTGCCGGCGGTACGGTGGTCTACGGTTCCCTGGCTGTGGCCTGGGCCATTGCCGTGCCGCTATTGGTCCTGGCTACGGAGAGGGTGAATCGTCGCTGGCCGCCAGATGGGCCAGTCAGTGGGCAGGAAAGGCACCAGTTGCGAGCCGGAGCCGGAGGATAACCACTCCGGCCCGCACTGGTCAGGTCGTGAGGAACATTAGCAGCACTGCAGCGGGGACCAGGAGGGCCAGAGCGGCCAGCATGATCTCACCAAGCAGTTCGAGATCGTCTAACGTCAAATTCCGAAACATCATCCACTCTCCCTATGTCAGTCAGCCCAAGTCCTTTGGGTGCGCGTACTATAGGAAGCGCACATTGCACTTTCCTTTCATCCAGGTAACACCCTGTAACAGTTTGTAACGACCAATCGCCCTTTTGCGACAAGGGCTTAGAATCTGGTCGTGAATAGCAGGTCGGCACCCACCAAAGCGCCGCGCGTTACGGCGGAACGTGCACGGTAAAACTGTGACCCATGACACGCATTCTCCTCATCGACGACGATGAAAAGCTCGGTGAGCTGCTCAAGGCCTACTTCCAGCGCTTCGACCTGCAGCTCGACACCGCCACTCTGCCCTCGGTAGGGCTGGCCAAGCTTCAGCGCGAAAAGCCGGACCTCGTGATTCTCGACGTGATGCTGCCGGAGCAGGACGGCTTCGAGGTTTGCCGGACCATCCGCAAGACCAGTTCCGTGCCCGTCGTCATGCTCACCGCCCGGGGCGAAGTTACCGATCGCATCGTCGGCCTCGAGATCGGGGCGGATGACTACCTTCCCAAGCCCTTCGAGCCCCGGGAGCTCGTCGCCCGTATCCAGAACGTACTCCGTCGCGGACGCTCGCGGGGGGATGACAAGTCACTCCGGTTCGGCGATCTCGGTATCAACCTGGAGCGCCGTTCTGCGGAGCTCGAGGGTCAGCAACTCGACCTCACCACGATGGAATACCAACTCCTGGTGCTCTTCGCCACCAATCCGGGCAAGACCTTCAACCGGGACGAGATCCTGAACGAGCTTCGTGGGATCGATGCGCAACTCTTCTCCCGGTCGGTGGACATCCTGGTGAGTCGTCTGCGCCAAAAATTGAAGGACACCAGCCGCCAGCCGCGCTTTATCAAGACGGTGTGGGGCACTGGCTATGCTTTCATCGGTGAAGAGGTGCAGCCCTCGTGATCAAGGAGATCAGCCGCTCGCTGTCGGCGCGTCTGCTCGGCATCTTCATCCTGACGGCCCTCGTGTACGCGTTCGTCGGTCGGTTTGTCTACCTGCTGGTGCTCGACCAGGACTACCTGCGTGAAGTGGTCGGCGCCCACATCTCACTCCATGCGGACTACGTGCTGAACGACATCGGGTTCCCGCCGGACATCGAGCGAGCCAAGGCCATCACGGAGCGCGTGCCGGTGGACATTCGTATCAGTGGTCCGGGCATTGAATGGAGTTCCGTTGCGAGTTTTCCGCAGATCGGGCAGATTCCCTTCGGTCCGATTCCCATCGGCTTTCTGGGTCTCGACAAGAAGAGTCAGCGCAACCTCGAAAGCTGGGCGAAGAACCTGGAACTCGTACGCTATGGCGAATACCGCCGGCACTCCTTCGTTGAGCTGGCGCGCGATGGCTACAGGATCATCATTGCGTCGCCACGCATGTCGGAAACGCCCAGGGCCGACCTCACCCAGCCGGCTATTGCACTGATGTCCATCATCGTCCTCTTCGGTTGCTACTTTTCCGTGCGCTGGCTGGTCAAGCCCATCAAGTGGATCCAGAAGGGCACCGCTCGAATCGGCCAGGGTGATCTTGATTACCGGATCAGGTCTACGCGACGCGACGATCTTGGCGATCTGGCCGCCGATATCAATCGCATGGCGGATGACGTCAGGGACATGCTCGAAGCGAAGCGCCAACTGCTGCTCGCAATCAGCCACGAACTGCGCTCGCCGCTTACGCGCGCCAAGGTCGCACTGGAGTTCCTGGACGACGGCCAGGTCAAACACAACCTCCTGGGCGACATCCGCGAGATGGAGCGGCTCATCGCCGACCTGCTGGAGAGCGAGCGCATGAACGCTGGGCACACCACTTTGCGGCGCTCGCCGGTGGAGCTCGGTTCGATGCTCCAGTCCCTGGTCCACACGGAGTTTCACGACCGCTTCGTCCGGATCAACCTGCACCTGCCAGCGCAACCGGTCGTGCGGGAGGTGGATGAGGTGCGGGTGCGGCTGGTGGCCAAGAACCTGATCGAGAACGCGCTGCGCTACACGCCGCCGGACGCGGCACCGGTAGAGGTGGAGTTCCTGGCCAAGCCGGGCATGGTGGTGCTGCGGGTCCGGGATCACGGTCCCGGCATTCCCAAGGAACACCTGGCGCGGGTCACCGAGCCTTTTTACCGGGCCGACCCGGCGCGCAGCCGGAGCACCGGCGGCCTGGGTCTCGGGTTGTACCTGGCCAGGCGCATCGCCGAAGCCCACCGGGGGTCCCTGGTGATTGAGAGCGAATTGGGGCAGGGCACACTCTGCACGGTCACGATTCCCGATTTCGTCGCCACGGAGTTTGCCTGATAAACGCCCACCTGACTGATCGTGAACTGGCCTGCCGAAGCGAACACCGAGTGGGAAATCTACCTGAGCCGGCAGCGGCAGCCTCGTCTGGCAGTGCGAAGTGCTGGCTGGCCTTGTCTTCCGCCTCTGATAGCATGGCAGGCCAGGATCATGGCAAAGCACCAGCGTCGCCGGAGGAACCCCCAATGAATCACGCCATGGAAGACGACAAGACCGTACTGGACGAAGCGGCCGAGCAGGTGATCGAGCTTGGCAACCGACTACTGGAGTCTGACGAGGACCCCGACTCCTGGGACGTTGCCGACGGCCTGCTGGCCGGTGCCATCCAGTTCTGGCTGTATTCCCGCCAGCCCTGCGACGATCCGCGCTGCGAGAACTGTGCCGAGGTCAGCACCGCCGAACTGCGGATGCGCAAAATGCTGGAGGAAGCCAAGCGCTGGGCCGAGGACAGTACCTATTACCAGACGCCCTTCGACATGAACGTGGGCCGGGCCTAGTCAACGCCGCCCGGCGACCGTGCTATATTCCCGCGCCTTTTTTTGCACACGGTAGATTCCAGACATGCCGACGATTCACGTCACCGACCGGGGCGGCACCACCCACACGGTCCAGGTCGACAACGGACTGACCCTGATGGAGCCGCTGCGCGAACTCGATGAGGGTATCGAGGCACTCTGTGGCGGCATGTGCTCCTGCGCCACCTGCCATGTCTTCGTTGCCCCCGAGTGGTTCACCAGGTTGCCCAGCCATCACAGCGACGAACTGGAACTGCTCGAGAGCACCGAAAACTTCCGCGCTGGTGAATCACGCCTTGCCTGCCAGGTAAAGCTCACCGACGCCATCAACGGCATTCGCCTCACCGTGGCGCCCGAAGAGTAAGGATGCCCATCGACTACGAGCACTTGATGTCGCTCCGCTCACGGGGCGACCGGGTTCACTACACCGATCGCGACGTCCTGCTGTACGCCCTTGGCGTCGGTTTTGGCCGGGATCCCACCAACCCGAAGGAACGGTCCTACGTGGCGGAGCACGCGGGGCTGAAGACCCTGCCGAGTTTCGCCAGCATCCTGGTCGGCAACGGGGCCAGCAACAACCTGCT
>CAYMKJ010000146.1:0-2328 GCA_964391025.1 uncultured Chromatiaceae bacterium | reverse complement strand
GCAATCGCATTGAGATTCCACACCTCGCCGCCGTCCGCGAGGGTCCGACTGACGAGAAACCAGGCCAGACCGATGCCGAGACCGGCCAGCATGCGCGCCCCGGAACCGCCCGAGCGCAAGGGCCCGAGCACGAAGGGCACGGCCAGCACGCACATCAGCGGTACCGCGAAGAGCGATGCGATGCGACTCCAGAACGCAACTTCGTAGACGCGCGCTTCCAGTCCACTGCGCTTCAGGTACTGGACGTAGCGCCAGAGGACAGCGCCGGTCATGGTTTCCTCGCGCACGACGGTTAGCCCCAGGAGATCCGGGTTGACGCCCTCCAGGGCCAGCGACTCCGTCATCCGGCTCGTCCGGATCGCAGTCGGCGTGAACTGACTCTCCGCATAGTTGTGCAGGAACCAGCGCCGGTCCGGCTCAGCGCGCACCGACTCGGCGCGGCCAATGGCCTTGAGCGCGCCACCCTCGTCGAAGCGGAAGACGTACACGTTGCCCGCCGCATGCTCCTCGCTCGGCGGAATCACATTGAGGATAGTCGTCCGGTCGCGAATCCAGGCGCTGTCACCCGCGCTGATGCCGGCCTGACCGAACTTGGCCAGTTCCCGTTGCTGACGCGCGTAGCGTTCCAGGGGTGGAGCGAGGTAAAGGCTGATCACCAGGCCCGCCAGGGCGAGAATAATGCCCGTCACCAGCACGGAACGCGCCAGGCCCCTTGGGGATACACCAGCGGCCCGCAGCACGATCAGTTCACTGCGACTGGCCAGTGCCCCGAGTCCGAGAAGGGCACCAAGCAGCGTCGCGATGGGCAACATCTGGGCGATGATCGTTGGCATCTGGAGCAGCACCCATAGCAGCGCGTCCAGCAGTCTATAGCTGCCAACGCCGATGTCATCCAGCTGGCCCACGAATTTTATAAAAGCGCCGAGACTCAGCAGCACGGCCAGCACGAGCCCGGTGGTGCCGAGGATGGTGCGCAACAGGTAGCCGCGCAGAATGTTCACGATTTAACCACGTGTCGCCGGGCGCGCGGCCACTGCCGCCAGAGGCCGAGCTGGAAGAACAGCATCAGCCCGGCCGCCGCCAGGAACAACCCATGGACCCACCAGAGCCCCATAACCTCCGGGACCTGGCCGCGTTCAAGCCAGCCCCGTCCTGCGGCGAGCAGATTGGCGTAGATCAGATAGACCAGCACGGCGGATGCAAGGCCGGCGAAGCGCCCCTTCCGCGGCTCCGTCTTTGCCAGGGGCACGGCCAGGATAGCGAGTACCAGCAGTGTCAGGGGAACACCCACACGCCAGTGAAACTCGGCCCGGTCTGCCGGATCTGCCGACGCCAGCAAAGTGGCTGTGGAGCGAGCCTCGGTGGGGAACTTCAAGGGCCCGCTGGCCGGCAACTCGAAGGGGATGCCGTGCTCAGCGAATTCGACCAGGCGGAAGCGCGCGTCTCCCGGCTGGCCTTCGAAGCGGCGACCGCGGGCGAAGGTGAGGACGCGAAGCCCGTTGCCTGCATCTTCCTGCCAGGCTTCGTCGGCAACGATCACTTCCATCTTGTCGCCGACGCGGCGCTGAACAAACACGTGATGAAGGTGGCGATCCGGCGTGCGCGATTCGGCATACAACGCGGCGGTACCGTCGGCGAAGCTGACGAAGCGACCTGCTGCCAGCAGCCCGAGACTGGCGTCCCGTTTCGCCTGGGCCGCGAAGACCTCGACCTGCCGCAAGGCCGCCGGGGAGACCACCAGCGCGAGGAATCCGACGAGCACCGCGAGGCCGGCACCGAGCGTCAGCACAGCCCTGTAGAGCTGCGCCGGCCCGATTCCACAAGCCATCATGGCGGCCATTTCGCTGTCGTGGTACAGCCTGGCAAGACTCAGCATGATGGCAAGAAAGAAGCCGACCGGAATCAGGATAGTGAGGTACTGGACGGTCGTCAGGCCGAGTACCTGAAGGATGGCCGCGCGGGGCAGCTTGCTGGCTGCTGCGTCCCCGAGTACGGAGGCGAACTGGTTGGTCACCAGGATCAAGAGCAGAACCAGGGTGACGACCAGCCACGTCTGCAGTGTTTCGCGCAGGACGTAGCGATGGAGAAGGCTATTCATTACAGCGCTGACCTTAGCCGGCCTCGGGATGAATCGGGTACACTGACGTGCTTTCCAGCAAGGGTAGTCCTGCGCCGTGCCAAAGATCGGCCAAAGGTGGCCCAAACGTGGGCCAACCTTGGTTTACAGGTCGCATGGAGTCAAGCACCCGCACATCGAGGTCAGCATGCAATTCCAGGTGAAAACTGGTTCCGCGAGCCAGCAGCGGACAGCCTGCGCCATCGTTCCGA
>CAYMKJ010000145.1:0-6711 GCA_964391025.1 uncultured Chromatiaceae bacterium | reverse complement strand
GCGGCTTCGTCATCGTCTTGGTAGACGGTGACCCAGAGCTTGTCCTTCGGGATCTTCAGGTCGTTGGTGATGAAGTCCCAGGCGAAGCGGATCGCGTCGGGCTTGAAGTAGTCGCCGAAGCTGAAGTTGCCGAGCATCTCGAAGAAGGTGTGGTGGCGGGCCGTGTAGCCCACGTTCTCGAGGTCGTTGTGCTTGCCGCCGGCGCGAACGCAGCGCTGGACGCTGACGGCGCGGGTGTAGCTGCGCGGGTCGCGGCCTAAGAACACGTCCTTGAACTGCACCATGCCCGCGTTGGTGAACAGCAGCGTCGGGTCGTTGCCGGGCACCAGTGGCGAGCTGGCGACGACCCTGTGCTTGTGCCGGGCGAAGTAGTCGAGGAAGCGCTGGCGGAGTGCTGAGGTGTCCATCGGGTCTCGGTCCGGGGCGACGAAAGACGATAAGGATAACTGGTAGGAGCGCCGACCGGCGCGACTTGACCGGGATCCCGGGAGCTGCCTGCTACGCGACGTCCTGCATCTTGTTGGCAAAGTCGCGGCCCGATGTCGCCGGTGGCAGGGGCTTGCCATCCTTCCCGTACAGTGCAATGGCTTCCTCGACAATCTCGCACAGCTCAGCGAACACCCGCTGCTCGTCGTCGCCGTGGCAGCCCCCGTAGATCAGGCCGGGGGAACTGCCAACGTAACACTGGTCTTCATCGGACCACTCGACGATCTTTACGTACCGGGCACTCTGCTTCATTTCCTCGACTCCTCGATCGCGAGCTGCGTGGCACGGATCTGGTACCGCCTCGCGTCATCGCCAGCGTGGCCCGATATTGTCACAGGTTTCAGGACCTTGGGATGAACGAAGTTGCGATGGCTGCCCTTGCCGCTCCGGTTAACAAAACCCGCCCCCTCGAGGTTGGCAATCAGTTCCCTGATCTTCGGCGGCACGCGCGCATCCTTCCAACGTTTCAGGTGTCGGGCGGCTTGAGGAAGGCGGCGCGGGCCTGCTCGGCAGTGAAGCCGCGGTACTGGAGGAAGCGGGCCTGACGGACGCGCTCCTTGAAGTCGGTGGGAATTTCAGCGCCGAAGCGCTTGACCCGGACGGCCTCCGCAGCGGCGTCCCAGTCGATGTCTGCCTTCGCGATGGCCTCGCTGATCGCCTCGCCGGAGATCCCCCGCCGCTCCAGCTCCGCCCGGAGCCAGACCGGGCCGTGACCGCGACGGGTGTAGCTGCCGACGAAGTTTTCGACGAAACGCTCCTCGGAGAGCAGGCCGTCGCTGACCAGCGCCTCTATCGTGGCCTCGATCTCGTCCGCGTCGAATTCCCGCGCTTCGAGCTTCTCCCGCAGCTCTGTCACCGAGTGCTCCCGGCGAGCGAGGATGTCGAGCGCGATCTTCCGGGGCGACACGCGGCGAACCTGAGGAGCAGGAGCGCCTTCAGTCGCGACCGGGTCTTCCTTTGAGGAGCGTCTCAGCGACGATGGGGAAGACCCGGTCGCGGCTGAAGGCGCTTCTACAAAATCGGTCGCGCCGGTCGGCGCTCCTACATCAGGCTTCGTCGAGCGCTTCGGCGGCCTCGGCCAGGGGTTTCTCGGCATCAACGGGCTTCACGATCAGCGCAGCGCGCAGTTTCTTGTCGATCTCGGCAGCCAGCGCCGGGTGCGCCACCAGGAAGTCCCGGGAGTTGTCCCGGCCCTGGCCGATGCGGTCGCCGTTGTAGCTGTACCAGGCGCCGGACTTCTGCACGATGCTGTGCTTGATGCCCAGATCGATGATCTCGCCTTCCCGGGAGATGCCCTTCTCGTAGATGATCTCGAACTCGGCGACGCGAAACGGCGGCGCCACCTTGTTCTTGACCACCTTCACCTTGGTCTGGTTGCCGATGACCTCCTCGCCCCGCTTGATCGAGCCGATGCGGCGAATGTCGAGCCGGACGGAGGCGTAGAACTTGAGCGCGTTGCCGCCGGGCGTGGTCTCGGGGCTGCCGAACATCACGCCGATCTTCATGCGGATCTGGTTGATGAAGACCACCACGGCGTTGGAGCGCTTGATGTTGCCCGTGAGCTTGCGCAGCGCCTGGGACATGAGTCGGGCCTGCAGGCCCACGTGGGTGTCGCCCATCTCGCCCTCGATCTCGGCCTTGGGCGTGAGAGCGGCGACGGAATCGATCACGATGATGTCCACGGCGCCGGAGCGCACCAGCAGGTCGGTGATTTCCAGCGCCTGTTCGCCGGTGTCCGGCTGGGAGACGAGCAGGTCGTCCACGTTGACACCGAGCTTGGCCGCGTAGGCGGGGTCGAGGGCGTGCTCGGCGTCGACGAAGGCGGCGGTGCCGCCGGCCTTCTGGCACTCGGCGATCGCCTGCAGCATGAGGGTGGTCTTGCCGGAGGACTCGGGGCCAAAGATTTCGATAATGCGGCCCTTGGGCAGGCCACCGACGCCTAAGGCGAGATCGAGATTCAGCGAACCGGTGGAAATGACCTCGATGTCCTTGGCAGGCCCGGAGTCCCCGAGCCGCATGACGGAGCCCTTGCCGAACTGCCGCTCGATCTGGCTCAGTGCGGCCGCCAGTGCCTTCTTGCGATTGTCGTCCATGAATGCGTGAACCTCTGCTTGCGGAGCCCGGAAAGTGCTCTGGGGTAGGACCGGAATTTGCAGTGCGATTATTTCACAGATGCCCGCCAGGCACCGGCCTGAAAAACTGGTGATTGCAGCGGGATTTGACAGCCAGAACTGCGGCCCGCAATCAGCCGGCCAACGGGGCACGGCAGTCGGGCGCCCAGAGCAGCGGGCTAGTGGTGCAGCCGCGCAATAGTGCCGTCCAGCGCCGCCGCGACCGCCTGGCTGCGGATCGCCGCCCGGTCGCCGGGGAATTCGCGCAATTCGGCGCCGAGCAGGCCTTCCGGGCCGGCCCAGGCGAGCCAGACCGTGCCGACGGGCTTGTCCGCGCTGGCCCCGGTCGGGCCCGCGATGCCCGTGATGGCGACGGCCAGGTCCGCACCGCTCACCCGCCGGGCGCCGCTCGCCATTTCCTGGGCCACCTGCTGGCTGACGGCGCCGTGGGCGGCCAGCGTCTCCTCGCGGACCCCGAGCAACTTCTGCTTCGCGTTGTCCCCGTAGGTGACGAAGCCAAACTCGAACCAGGCCGAGCTGCCGGGCCGGTCGGTCAGGCACTTGGCCAGCCAGCCGCCGGTGCAGGACTCGGCGCTGCTGAGCTTCAGGTGGCGGGCTTCGAGCAGCGCCGCCAGCTTGGTCACCCGGGCCGCGAGTAAATCGTCGTCGCTCATGCCAGCACCTCCCGGTACAGGTCGATGTAGTCCTCCACCATCCGGTCCGGGCTGAACTCGGCCCGGATCCGCGCGGCGCCGGCGATGCCCAGTTGCCGGCGCCGGTTGGGGTAATCCAGCAGCTGGATCACGCCGTCGGCCAGGCCGGCAGCCAGAGTTGCCGCCGGGGTTGCCATCGGGGCGGCCGGGTTGCCGGGCGGCACCAGCAGGCCGGTGACGCCATCGGCCACGGCCTCCGGCACGCCGCCCGCCGCCAGGGCGACGACGGGCACGCCGGCGGCCTGGGCCTCGAGCAGGCTGATGCCAAGGCCCTCCCGGGTGGCCGGGTGGACGAGCAGGTCGATGCGGCCCAGAAACTCCCGCAGGTCGGGGCGGAAGCCGGCGAAGGTGACGGTGCCGCCCTGGCCCGCCCGGTTCTCCAGGTCGGCCTGGAGGGGCCCCGCGCCGAAGACCAGCAGGCGCGCGTCGGGGCAGCGGTTACGAATCATCGGCCAGGCCTCGAGCAGCAGGGTGTGGCCCTTGCGGGGAATCAGCTGGGCCACCACGGCGACGACCCGGTTGGTGGGTTCGAGGGCGAACTCGGCCAGGAATTGCTCCCGGCTCCAGGTCGGCTGGCAGGCGTCCGCGTCGATGCTGCTGCGGATCGTGCGGAGCTTCGCCAAGGGCATGCCCTGGCGCTCGAGTTGTTCCCGCACCGCGTCGGAGATCGCCACGACCCGGTCGTAGGCCAGGTACTTGAGGCTGCCGACGACGGGCGTGTCGGGATTGTCCACCCGGCGGGTGAGCACGGCGGGGACGCGGGCAATGGTGGCGGCGAGGCCGCCGAAGAAGTCGGCGCCGCGGCGGCTGTGGGCGTGGAGCAGGTCGGGCTTTAAGCGCTGGACCAAGCGGGTGAGGAAGGAGATGGCGGAGACGTCCAGGTCGCCGCCGATGGCGTGAGTGATCACGTCGTGGCCCGCGGCGGTGGCCGCGTCGGCGATCGCGCTGTCCGTCGGGCAGGCCAGCGTGACTTCAACGCCACGCTTTCTCAGGCCGTCCAGCAGCAGCAGCACCTGGCGGGGGCCGCCGTACAGATATCGTCCAGTTTCCAGATGCAGCGTCTTCAAAAAGGTACCGGACCTTAGTTATTTCATTTCTTTAGTTATTCGACCGTTTCGCGACTCGGCGCGGCGCGGGCCAAGCCCTACTCTCTTCGAACCTATCGAGGGAGGCAAGGATGCCCCGCAAACCGCGCCTGCACGTGCCGGGTGGCTTCTACCACGTCATCCTGCGCGGGAACCACCGGGAGCCGCTGTTCGGTACCGACCGGGACCGGGCCTACCTGAACACGCTGGTGGGCGACGTGGCGGCCCGCTTCGACCTGCGGATCCTCGCCTACTGCTGGATGACGAATCACCTGCACCTGGCGGTGCGTGTCGGGGAAGCGCCCCTGGACCAGCCGATGCAGCGGCTGGCGATGCGCTACTCGCGGCATATTCACCGGGATGCGGGCCAGGTGGGCCACCTGTTCGAGCGGCGCTATCGCGCGATCCTGGTGGACGCGGACAGCTACCTGAAGTCGCTGGTGCGGTACATCCACCTGAACCCGGTGGTGGCCGGGATGGTGCCGGAGCCGATGGCGTACCGGTGGTCGAGTCACCGGGACTACCTGGGGCGGCGGACGGTGACCTGGCTGGATACGGACTTCGTGCTGGGGATGTTTGGGCCGGCGGTCGGGGTGGCCCGCGTCCGGTATGCGCGCTTCATGCGGTCCTATACGGACGAGGACCTTACGCTGTTTGAGAAGCACGAGTCGCGGGACACGCGGATGCTGGAGCCGGATCTGCCGAAGGTAGCACCTGCCCAGCCAGCCCCGGCCCCCGGCAACCGCGAGACGCTGGAACAGATTGCCGCCCGGCATTGCGAGAGGGTCGGCATCAGTGTCGCCGAACTGGTCTGCCCTTCCCGGGAACGCCGGCTGAGCCGCGCCAGGACGGCGATGGCGCTCGAGGCTCTCGCCACCGACGTCGCCACCCTGACGGAAGTCGCGAGATTCCTTGGGCGCAGCGCCTCTGCGCTGGCACAATCCATGGCGCTGGCCTCGGCTCGGGCGCAGCCCCGTGCAGGGCCGGGTCCACCAAACAACTAAACAAACCAAATAACTAAGGTCCGGTACCTTTTTGGAACACACGCCCGTTATGCAGCAGTACCTCCGCATCAAGGCGGAGCACCCGGGGCTGCTGCTGTTCTACCGGATGGGCGATTTCTACGAGCTGTTCTTCGACGACGCGCGCAAGGCCGCGACGCTGCTCGGCATCACGCTGACCGCCCGGGGCCAGTCCGCCGGCCAGAGCATCCCCATGGCCGGCGTGCCCTACCACGCAGCCGAGCAGTACCTGGCCCGGCTCGTGCGGGCCGGCGAGTCCGTGGCGCTCTGCGAGCAGATCGGCGATCCGGCCACGTCGAAGGGTCCCGTCGAGCGGCAGGTGGTCCGCGTCCTCACGCCGGGCACCCTCACCGACGATGCCCTCCTCGACGCGCGCCGGGACAACCTCGTCGCGGCCCTGTGCGCCGGCCAGCAGAAATTCGGCCTCGCCTGGCTCGATCTCTCCGCCGGCCGCTTCTGCCTCACCGAAATTTCCACGCTCACTGATCTGCAGGCAGAGCTCGCCCGCCTCGGCGTGGCCGAACTGCTGGTGGAGGACGGCCTCGAGCTCCCCGCTCTCGACGCCGGTCACGACCGGGGCCTCGCCCGCCACCTGATGCCGCCCTGGCATTTCGACGCGGAAACCGCCACGCGCCTGCTCAGCGCCCAGTTCGGCACGCGGGACCTGCAGGGCTTCGGCGTCACCGACCTGAGCGACGGCGTCCGCGCCGCCGGCTGTCTGCTGCAGTACGCCCGGGACACCCAGAAAAGCGCCCTGCCCCACGTCCGGAGCATCCTGGCCGAGCGCCACTCGGACGCGCTGCAGGTGGACGCGGCCAGCCGGCGCAACCTCGAGCTCGAGACCAGCCTGAGTGGCGATCCCACCGCGAGTCTCGCCGCCGTCCTCGATCACTGCGCCACCACGATGGGTAGCCGCCTGCTGCGGCGCTGGCTGAATCGTCCGCTGCGGGACCAGGCGCTGCTTCGGTTGCGCTACCAGGCTGTCGAGAGTCTGCGCGTCGCATCGGAAGGCACCTTCGGCGGCGACGACCACCGGGATGGCGACGGCCGCAACCTGCTACGAGACATCGGCGACCTGGAGCGCATCCTCTCGCGCATCGCGCTCGGCTCTGCGCGCCCCCGGGATCTTGCCCAGCTCCGCACGGCCACGGGTCTCGTGCCTTCGATCAACGCGCAACTGGCCGCGCTCGATTCCCCGCTGCTCTCCGCGCTGCGCGGCCGCCTCGGCGATCACGGGGCAACCCACGAACTGCTCCAGCGGGCGCTGATCGAACTGCCACCCCAGCTCATCCGG
>CAYMKJ010000144.1:0-29281 GCA_964391025.1 uncultured Chromatiaceae bacterium | reverse complement strand
GACTGGCCCAGGCGATTGTTGCCGATCGAACCCAGGTCGCTGGACAACATGACCACCACCGGACGGGGAGCCAGGCGAAGACTGGCCGCCAGCGCGACGGTCAGGCGGAAGGGCGCCAGCAGGTTGACCTCCAGGATATTCCGCCAGATCCCGTAGTCCATGTGCGCCAGACTCTGGTAACGCATGCCGCCTGGTGAACCCTCCGGCCCAAACGTCCCCGCGTTGTTGATCAGCATGTCCAGTGCCAGGCCCTGCAACTCCTGCGCCACCGCGTGAATCTCGGCGTCGTTGATGACGTCGAGGCGGAGCACGCGGATGCGGTCCGGATTGTCACGGGCGAGCGACTGGAGATCAGTGGCTCGGTCCGGATCCCGGGTCCCCGCCAGAACCCGCCAACCACCCGCCATCAACTGACGACAGTACTCCAGCCCGAGTCCCCGATTGGCACCGGTCACGAGGACTGTGCCGCAGCCTTCCGGTCGCGCGCTCATCGCGTGGCCTCGCTCAGCCTGGCAATGACCCGACGGCGCTGCTCAGGATCGGTTATCGGTGCATATCGCATACGGTTTCCCGGCACGTATTTGTAATCCTCTGTAACAATTCAACACTGGCCTTGGATTTCCCGGCTCCAGTGACTAACATTGACCACCTGTCGGTCAGGCCAGGAGCGCTGAAACCAGATGCCTTCCACCCGTCCCATCCGCGCCCTCCTTCGTGGCCTCGAGGTTCTGCACGTCCTCAACCAGCATAACGGGGCGACGGTGTCCGAAGTCGCCACCGCGATTGACCTGCCACGCACGACGACCTACCGGATCCTTGAGACCCTCTGTCACGCGGGCTACGCCTATCGGGCGGTCAGTGACGAACGATACCGCCTGACGATTCTGGTCCGCGGTCTGTCGGACGGCTTCGATGACGAAGCCTGGGTCACCCAGATCGCCCGCCCCTACATGTATGAACTCTGTAGCGAACTCGTCTGGTCGATTGCCATTGCGACCCTGTCAGGCTCCACGATGCTGATCCGGCAGACCACAGACCACCGGAGCCCGCTGGCAGTCGAAAAACGTGGCCCCGGGTTTCGGGTGGCTATCCTGGGTTCGGCGTCTGGCATCGCCTACCTCGCGTGGTGTCCCGGGGAGCAACGGGACGCCTTGCTCGATCTGCTGGCCAAGTCAAAACGACCGGAAGACCAGGCTGCCGCGAACCGCAAGAAAGTCTCCGATCTCCTGCTTGAAACGCGCAAGCGCGGGTATGCAGTGTGGCGCCGCCCGCGACGCGTATCGGACGAACTCAGCCTCTCCGTTCCGATTCTGGCCGGCGAGCGACTGCTCGCCTCGCTGACCATCCGCTTCTCCAGTACAGCTGTGCCGGAGGCGGAGGCGATCCAGCGCTTCGTGCCGAAGCTGCGGGGCACGGCCCAGCGAATTGGCGAAGACTTTCTCTCCCAGAGCGAGGAGCAGGCGCTGGCGATCGCCACGGATAATCCAGCTCTCCTCCCCGAGGGGTGAAGTCTTCAGGCAGCAACGAAAAAGCCCCGACGTACCGCGAGGTATGCCAGGGCCAATTCCGTTGCAGGCAGTGCCGGGTCTAGTGCGTCACTGGATCAGGCGACCTTCCGGACGGCCTTCTTCCCGCCGTCTTTGGCTGCTTCCGTGTGCGGTAACTTGATCCAGGTCTGGAAGACGGGCGGCTTCGGCGGCTCGAGTCCGGTTTCCTTCTTGCACGCCTTCTTCAGTTCAGGAATGGTTCCACCGAAATCAAACAGCTTGGTCTTGCCACGTTTCTTGGCCATTTTTGCCCGCAGTGTTGTCGTTGCCTTCTCATCGACACTGCCGTTCGGCTTGATGACGACGCCGTAGCGCTTTGCACCTTCCCGCGTGACCAGGCCCGCTTCCACGTCGAAGGCCACTTTTTCCGCGGGCCGCTTCAGTGGATCACCCCAACCGCCACCGCCCCAGGTATCAAAGTACAGCAGGTCACCCTCGGCCACGACCACGCGGTCGCACTTGGACGGCAGAAGCTCCTTCTTGCCGGTCTTGCGCAGCATGATCTTGCGACTGCGGGCTCCGGGCAGCCCCCCATTGACTCCCCAGGGATAGGTCAGCCAGCGGTCATCGTGGATGGAAATCTGGCCGGGTTCGAGGAAGCGATAGCCCACCCGCAGGGCATTCCCGCCCCGGTGCAGTCCCGCACCGCCACTGTCGGCCAAAGTTTCGTACGTCTCGATGCGGAGCGGAAAGTAACTTTCAAGGAACTCGTTGGGTACGTTGGTGAAGCTGGGCCAGAGTGAGTGCCCATCAGGGCCATCACCGAACGGCTTCCCCGGGATGCCGCCGAAACCGATGCTGTAGAGCTGGTACCACTCGCCCGTCTTCCGATAACCCGAGTACATGAAATGCGGACTGTCGGAGAAGCCGGCGGCGCACAGGAAGTCGGGATTGCCCTGGCCGAGCAAGCCGCCCAGGATGTCAAAGATCCGTCCAAGGGCGTGGGTCCGGCAGGACAGTGCTGCAGGAAACCGCGGCTTCAGCAGTGAACCCTCCGGAATGCGCACCTCCATGAGGTCGTAAAACCCGTCGTTGAACATGATCTGCGGGTCGAACACCATGATCATGTACACGCCGCAGAACATCTTGAACATCTCCTCGTTGAGGTAGAAGTTCACGGAGCCTGAGGACTGGGGGTCGGTGCCCTCGAAATCGAAGATGACCTTCTCACCCTCCCGCCACATTGCACACTTGATCTTGTAGGGGCCCATGCCCATGCCGTCATCGCACAGGTAGTCCTCGAAATACTGCTTCTTGGCGGGTATGGCTGCCTTGATGAGCTTGCTCATTGCCCGCTTGTTGCGGTCAAGCAGTTCTTCCAGTGCGGAATACAGAGTGTCGTCACCGAAGCGGTTCGACATTTCGATGACCCGCTTCTCGGCAGTACGAATCGCCGCCACGATGGCGTAGAAGTCGCTGCGGTTCCACTGGGGCATTCGGCAGTTATGCAGGATCAGTTCGAGCACGTCTTCCTGCAGCACGTCCTTCTTGAAGATCTTGGTCGGCGGGACCCGGATACCTTCCTCGAAAATTGACTGGGCATCTGTCGGCAGACTGCCTGGAACCTTGCCGCCGATGTCCGTCATATGGCCAAACATTGCGGCATAGGAGATCAGGCGGCCGTCCTTGAAGATCGGGCGGAGCAGCAGCCAGTCATTGGAATGGCTGACGGCGCCATTGCAAGTGTACGGATCAGTCGTGAGGAACATGTCGCCCTCTTCGATGGTCCCGTGGTAAGCGGCCTTGAAGCCGTAGATAAAGCTGCCGAACTGCCCGACGACCATCTTGCCGTCGAGATTGGCAATCATCGGGAACTCATCGTGCTGTTCACGAATGCCCGGCGACATGGCGGTGCGGAACAGCACCGTATCCATCTCGAAGCGTGCATTCATCATCGCGTTCTCGATGATGTCCAGTGTGATGGGGTCGATCTTGACCCGGCTGAACGGGCGGGGGCGTGTCTCAACAATCTTGGCTGGCATTGCGTTACTCCTGAAATCTGTAGCTGGCTTGGCCGTGCACCGGGTGCTTCAGCCCGCCGGGGTGATGAGAATGTTGCCCCAGTCATCGACGGTGCCGACGTGGCCCGGAAGAATCAACGTGGTCGAGTCCATCTCGAGCACGATTGCGGGGCCCTTTACGACATTGCCTGACTTGAGTTTGGAGCGATCGTACAACGTGGCATTCTGATCCTTGCCTTCGACGTAGACAGTAAGCTTGGCGGTAGCGGCCGCCGATGGGTTCTCGCCGCCCTTCTCCACGCGTGACGCGCGCACATTGGCTGGTTTGCCCTGGGCTACGGCCCGAAGATTCACCAGTTCCTTTTCGAGCGGCAGGGCAAATGTGAACAGCTGGCGGTGCATCTCGTCGAAGCGCTCCGCGATGCCGTCCAGACCCCGCTGCTCGAACTCCTCAATCTCGAAGTCCACTGTAAGGAGAAGACCCTGACCGTGGTACCGGATATCAACCTGATAACTGGCCGACTGGTCACCCTTTGGAATGCCGTCGTTGTCCAGCGCTTTCGAGGCATCGCTGGCGAGCGACCGGAAGATCCTGGAGACGTCCTTCGCGGTTGTTTCGCTGAAGCGCCGGATAAATGTGCGGGAGGCTTCGTCGCGGACCCGCGTGGTGGCGTCGCCATAGGCGCACAGAACCCCTGGGCCAGGCGGAATGATGACGGGCCAGGAGCCCATCAGCTTGCCGAGCGCATTGGCGTGCAGCGGGCCGGCGCCTCCAAACGCAATGAGCGCGAAGTCCCGCGCGTCATAGCCCTTCTCCACCGAGACGAGGCGCAGGGCGCCATACATGTTCTCGTTGACGATATCGATGATGCCGGACGCCGCTTGCTTCAGGCTCAAGTGAAGAGCATCCGCAGTGGCCTGCACAGCTTTTTCCGCCAGATCGCGGCGCAACTTCATGTCGCCACCCAGGCGGACTTCGCCGCTCGGCAGATAGCCGAGCACGAGGTTGGCATCGGTGACCGTCGGCAGCGTGCCACCACGGTTGTAGGCAGCCGGTCCGGGAACCGCGCCCGCACTCTCGGGACCCACACGCAGGGCCTTGGTCAGGTCGGGTACCTTCGCGATCGATCCGCCACCAGCGCCCACTGTCCGGACGTCAAGCGATGAGGCACGCACAACGACGTCCCCCACCGTGGTCTCGCGCCGCAACTGGGCCTTGCCGTCCTGGACCAGGCAAACGTCCGTAGACGTGCCGCCCATGTCGAAGGTCAGCAGATTCTTGAAGCCCGCCTGCTGGGCGACCCACACGGCGCCGGAGACGCCGCCGGCCGGGCCGCTCATGAGTAGATTGACGGGAAAGGCCTCTGCAGCCTTCGCTGACGACAGCCCACCGTCTGAACGCAGGATATGCAGCTGGACCTTGCTCATGGTCTTCTGCAGTTGCCGGTGCAGGTTGCGGACGTAGGTTTCAACCTTGGGCCGCACGTAGGAGTTTGCGACCGTGGTGAGGGTACGCTCGTACTCCTGCATCTCCGGGACAATTTCTGATGAGAGCGAGATCGGGATATCCGGCATCACCTGCTTCGCGATTCTAGCGACCTGTACTTCGTGATCACCGTTGGCGAAGGAATTGATCAGGGAAATGGTCAGTGCCTCGATGCCCTTCTTGCTGAGCGCCTTAAGATCCCGGCGCAACTTGGCCTCATCCAGCTTGCGCACGACTTCCCCGCGAGAACCGATGCGCTCATCAGCTTCGATAGTCAGGGCCAGCGGTGCGATGGGGAGGCTCTTGTTGTAGATCACCCAGCCGCCGAGACCGCCAGGTACGAAGGAGCGGGCGATCTGCAAAACCTGTCGATAACCCTTGGTGGTGACCAGGCCAACCTTGGCACCGGAACCGGTAAGTATTGTGTTCGTGGCCACTGTCGTGCCATGCATGAAGTGCGTAATCTTCTTGGGATCGATTCCGGCGTTCTTGCAGACCCTCTCGATGCCGTTCAGCACCCCGACGGATGAATCGTGCGGGGTGCTTGGCACTTTGGCGGTGAAGACGTCACCGCTCTGTTCGTCGATAAGGAGCAGATCCGTGAACGTGCCGCCAACGTCAACCCCTAGTCGGTAACTCATACAAGCCTCTCAGATGTTCCAAGTGGTAAAGCTTAGGGACCGCGGCAGAACCCGCCACGATAAATATTCTGTTATTTCCCGTGCCGTCTCAAGGCCAGTGCGGGCCTTGTACTTGATTCTCGTCGTTATCTGTCTTGCTGACCAGTGATCTTGCCGGACTGGCATCAGCTCGCCAACCGGGCGCGGTTGATCTCAGCAATCTGTGGAAAGATGCCGGCTTTTGGCAACATCGCGGGGGTTCCCCGACCGAGTTGCTCTGCCAGCCATTGACTGGTGGCGATGACGCGCTCCAGGGAAACACCGGTGTGCACCCCTGACCGATCGAGCATGTACAGCAGATCGTCCGTAGGGATATTGCCTGTCGCAGCTGGCGCGAACGGACACCCGCCGATGCCACCAATGCTGGCGTCAAGGGAAGCTGCACCGGCATCGAGCGCCGCCTGGGCGTTCGCGATTCCGGTATTCCGCGTGTTGTGGAAGTGGCAGCGGATGGGAACGCCAGGCACCCTGGAACGTACGGCACCGATAAGATCCCGCACCTGCGAAGGAACGGCAACACCGATGCTGTCGGCGATACCGAGGTCTACCGGATCACCTGCCATGACTTGCTCGACCAGATCCAGGACGCGTTGAACCGGAATCTCACCTTCGAAAGGGCAACCAAACGCAGAAGAAATCATCACGTTGGCGCGGATGCCGGCAGCCTTCGCGGCCCTGGCGATATCCAGCCAGGCCTTCACGGACTCAGCTGTTGGTACGCCCTGGTTGCGCTGGTTGTAAGTGTCGCTGGCCACCACGGCCATGCCGATCTCGTGAATACCCGTCGCCTGGGCCCGATCGAAGCCCTTGCGATTCAGAACGAGGCCGATGTAAGTCACACCATCCTTGCGCGGGAGACCGCGGATTACTTCCTCTGCGTCAGCCATTTGTGGCACGCGCTTGGGGTGCACGAAGCTCGTCACTTCGAGACGCCGAATGCCCGCGTCGACCGCGCGCCGAATGAATTCGATTTTGGTCGCCGTTGGCAGGATCTCGGGCTCGCCCTGGAGACCGTCGCGAGGCCCGACTTCGACTATCGAAACGTGGCGTGATGACTGGCTCATAGCCTTACAGGGCGCCGGAAAACCGGTATTCTATACGGTGCAGTCGGCGTTACAAGAAGACGCTGGGCTGAGGGTCCATCCAGGGCCTTGAGATGGCTGCGCGGCGTTCGACTTCTCTGACAGGGCTTTGGCATGGCAAACGAACAGACAACGGGCAGCGGTCCACTGGCGGGGCTGCGCCTGATTGAAATGGGCACCCTTCTGGCCGGACCGTTCTGCGGCCAGCTGCTGGGCGACTTTGGGGCGGAGGTCATCAAGATCGAGCCGCCTGGCCAGGGCGACCCCATGCGGGAGTGGGGCAGAGAAAAGGCCCACGGCATGTCGCTGTGGTGGCCCGTGGTGGCCCGCAACAAGAAATCGGTAACGCTGAACCTCCGCGAGGCCGAGGGTCAGGCCATTGCCAGGGATCTCATCGCCAGGGCGGACTTCCTGCTGGAAAATTTTCGCCCTGGCACTCTCGAGCGCTGGAATCTTTCCTACGCTGAGCTGCAGGAAATCAATCCGCGCCTGATCATGATCCGGGTCTCCGGTTTCGGGCAGACCGGCCCGTACGCCAAAAGGGCGGGATTCGGCGCCGTGGGCGAGGCCATGGGCGGCCTGCGCTATGTGTGCGGCGACCCGGCAACGCCCCCGAGCCGCATGGGCATCAGTATTGGTGATTCGCTGGCGGCCACCTTTGCGTGTGTCGGAGCGCTGTCGGCTCTGTACTACCGGGAGCGCACGGGGCAGGGCCAGGTGGTGGACTCGGCCATCTACGAAGCGGTCCTCAACATGATGGAGTCTCTGATCACCGAGTACGACAAGACCGGTTACGTCAGGGAACGGACCGGCGCAATCCTGCCCAACGTGGCTCCGTCCAATGTGTATCCCACCCGTGATGGCGGGATGATTCTCATCGCCGCCAACCAGGACACGGTGTTCAGTAGGCTGACGGAAGCCATGGGCAGCCCCGAACTGTCGAAAGACGAGCGCTACGCCACCCATACCGCTCGCGGGGCGCGCCAGAAGGAACTGGACGATCTCATTGCCGACTGGACCCGCACCATCGACGCCGTCCCGCTCGAGCAGTTGATGGAGCAGTTCGGCATTCCCTCCGGCAAGATCTACCGGACGCCCGAGATGCTCGAGGACGCCCATTTCCGCGCCCGCGAAGCGATCGTGAAGACCATGCATCCGAAGTTCGGCGAGCTGCGGATGCAGAACGTCGCACCCAAGCTTTCGGTGACACCGGGTGGTGTCCACTCGCCCGCCCCGGAACTCGGGCAACACTCCGACGAGATCTACCGCAGCCTGCTCAACTTCGACTCGGCACGGATCACGGACCTGCGGACACGGGGCATCATCTGAATCCCGGCAGCAACCGGCTCGGACCGATCGCCTGTGTGACTGTCCGCACGCCGTCCCTCGCCGCCACAGAAGCCGCATACAGCCGCTTTCTTCGCTACCGGGCCGTTGGGCGAAACCCCGTCTCCCGGTCCCAGGCCACGCTGTGGGGCATGGCGAGCCTGGCGGGTACGCCAGCGCTACTTATGGCTCCGGAAGCTGCCACCGACTTTGTCTTCCGGTTCATCGAGTTGCCCGCAGAGCCAGGGTACCGCGCCTTCACGCGGCACGGCTGGCACGCTGCGGAACTGATCGTCGAGCGCGTGGACCCGCTGGCGGACCAGCTGCGGGATTCGCCGTTTGAGATTGTTGCGCCACCACTCGATCTGTCCTTCTGCCCGGACATCCGCGCAATGCAGATTCGCGGTCCTGGCGGCGAGATTCTTTATCTGACCGAGTTCAAGAAATCCGTGCCCGGACTCAACTCGCCGCCCGCTCGCTGCGCGGTGGACCGAACATTTATCGTCATCGTGGGTGGCGGCTCCCTGGACGACATGCAGACCTATTTCAATGGCACGTTCGGCGTCCCCAGGGCGCCCGTCATGGAATCCCGCGTGCAGACCATGGCCCTGGAATTCGGTCTCTCCCGGGAACACCGCTTTCGGATTGCCGCCCTCCCGCTGCTCGATCGGTGCTATATCGAAGCCGACGAAATGCCCGCGCAAGCCCGGCCCCTGCCACCGAAACAGCAGGAACTGCCTGCCGGCATTGCCATGGTCAGCTTCTTCGCGGAGTCGCTTGCGGTTGTGCAGCCGGGTGCCCTGCTGGCTGCGCCACCCGATGACGGCCCGCCCTACGCTGGAGCCAGCGGTGTCGCCTGCGTGCGGGGTGCTGCCGGGGAGTTGCTGGAGTTGATCCGTCGACCTTGACGTTACGCCCTTGGTGCGGCGATGGGCTTTCTAGGGGCGCTTGCGCAGCAGAGTCAGGCCATCCCCGATCGGGACCATCGAGAGGTCGAAGCGGGGATCACGGTGCAGTTGCTCGTTGAGTTTTCGGAGCGCCGCGGTATCGGCGTCCGTAACAGCAGGGTCGGCGACCAGGCCGCTCCACAAAACGTTGTCGATGGCTATCAGGCCGCCGGCCCGTACCAGGTGGAAGCCCTGCTCCACATAGTCGGCGTACCCCGTCTTGTCCGCATCGATGAACATGAAGTCGAAGGTGCTCTCGCGCCCGTCCCGGCGGAGTTGGCGCAACGACTCCCCGGCCGGGCCGAGCTGCAGGCGCACCCTGTCGGCAACGCCCGCTTCCGCCCAGTAGCGCCGGCCGATCGCGGTCCATTCCTCGCTGATGTCGAGAGTCACCAGTTCGCCATCCGGGGGCAGCACGAGGGCACAGGCCAGGGCGCTGTAGCCGGTGAACGTCCCGACTTCCAGGCAGCGCCGGGCACCCAGGAGCTGGACCAGGAGCCCCATGAACTGGCCCTGCTCCGGCGAGATTTGCATGACGGCCATGGGCAGCCGCATCGTTTCCGTCCGAAGACGGGCCAGAACTTCCGGTTCGCGGAGTGAAATCCGCTGGAGGTACGCGTACAGACGATCGTCGAGGTTCAGCGTGCGGCTGGACACGCGGGTCAGTCGCCCGTCGTGAAACCGAGTTCGAGCATCGATCCCAGCGCCAGGGTCACCCGGCTGGCACCCGGCAGCTCGAATTCCGCTATTCCACCGGGCAGGCTCACGACATCGCCGGGCCTGAAGGCATAGCGCGTCGACAATCCCGCAAGCAAGGCAGCCGCGCGCTCCGCGTTCAGCTCCGAGGGACCGGCGCCAACAGCGCGCCCGTTAACCCGGATCGTCACGTCCCAGGTTGCCGCGGCGGGAAACTCGTCGGTAGTCACAAGCGCCGGGCCCAGGACGCAAGCGCCAGGAAACTGCCGTGCGTCGGCGCGGCCGTCGTCGGGTCCGCGGTCAATGCGCCGGGTGCCCAGGTCTGCGACCAGTGTCAATGCGGCGATGGCCCGGGCCGCCTGGTCCACCGTGCCGCGGAACAGTGGCCGGCCAATCACCAGACCAACCATGCCCAGCAGGTAAAGATGCGGATCTTCGCCTTCCGGCATGGGGATGGCAGCGTCTGTTCCGGTCGCGGAATTCGGGTTCTTGACGTAGCAGGCCGTCCGGCTGCCGAGTCCATCACTGACCATCAGCAGCAGACCCGGCCTTCGGATTGGCGTCAACAGGCGCGTGCCAGAGGCCGGCAGCAGCCGCCCGCTGCTGCGCCACTGCTGACGTTGTGAATCGGACGCTGCTTCGCACTCGGCAACGAGGCGGGCTACCCGAGCGGCCCCCTCCTCACCTTCCGCCAGCACGCTGACGACGGATTGCGGCCGCCACTGGGCAGCTGTCAATCCGGACGGTGACGCCGCGAGGTCAAGGATCTCGCCAGAGGGCAGGCTGATGCCGGGTCGTCCCCCAACTTCGCGACTGTCGAGCGTTACGAGCCGCACGGGGCCTCTCAGGACTCGTTCCGCGCGACGAAGACTTCGAGGCCGTCGAGTTCCGGCGTCAACTCGATCTGGCACGTGAGCCGGCTGGAAGGGCGCCGCTCGACGGCCGTGTCGAGCATGGCATCTTCCATGTCTTCCAGGGGCTTAAGGCGCGATAGCCAGGCGTCGGCGACGTAGGCGTGGCAGGTGGCGCAGGCGCAGGCCCCACCGCACTCGGCCAGGATGCCGGCGACAGCGTTGTCGAGAGCACCCTCCATCACCGTATTGCCGGCCACCACGCTGGCCTCGATTCGCTGGCCGTCAATAGCGTGAAAAATCACTCGGGGCATGGGCATCCATTGCAGCAAAACGCGGGTTGCCAGGGACCCCGCGACGGCCGCGAGAATAACACGGAGACTTGCATCAGGCGGTTGACAAGCCTGGCTGGTTCCGTGACCATCACCAGCTATGCGAATGATCCCCAGCCAGGCGCCAGATCAGGCCGCTGCCGGTACGTCCCCGGTGGCTCGTGCCCTGCTCCTGCCCCTGCGAAGCCATCTGGTACCGGACCTTCTGGTACTGGAGCGGGATGCGGGCGTCTGAACGGCTGATTGTTCCATGAGTCACCGAGACCCCGCACTCGCAAGGTGACGGGGTCTTTTTTTTGTTGCGGCGAATGCAGGTTGTTACTGGAGAACGAGTCACATGCGTATCTATTCAGAGAAGGACGTAAACCCCCGCCAGCTGGCTGGCAAGCGGATCGCGGTGCTGGGTTATGGCAGCCAGGGTCGTGCCCACGCCCTCAATCTTCGGGACAGCGGCCACGACGTCGTGGTGGGCTTGCGGCCGAACGGCAGCACCTGGAGCAAGGCGCAGGCCGATGGCCTGAAGGTCGTTGCGCCGGCCGATGCCGTCAACGGCGCTGACCTCATCGCCTTCCTGCTTCCTGACCTTGCCCAACCGGCCCTGTACCGGGAAGTCGAGAGCAAGATCCGCAATGGAGCCACGTTGCTGTTTGCGCACGGTTTCAACATTCATTACGGCGAGATCAAGCCCCGGGCAGACCTCGACGTCGTACTCATTGCTCCGAAGGGTCCTGGCGATTTGGTCCGCCGCCAGTACGAGCAGGGCAAGGGCGTTCCCTGCCTTGTAGCGGTGGCGCAGGACAAGACCGGCCAGGCCAAGGCCATCGCTCTGGCCTACGCCCACGGCATCGGTGGTTCTCGTGGCGGCGTTCTCGAAACCACCTTTGCAGAGGAGACCGAGACGGACCTCTTCGGTGAGCAGGCTGTGTTGTGTGGCGGCGCCACGGAGCTCGTACTCGCCGGCTACGACACGCTGGTTGCGGCGGGCTATCAGCCTGAAGTGGCCTATTTCGAGTGCATGCACGAACTCAAGTTGATCGTCGACCTCCTCCATGAAGGCGGCATCAGCAAGATGCATCAGTTCATCAGCGAGACAGCCAAGTACGGTGACCTGACCCGGGGACCTCGCGTGATCGATGACCATGTGCGGGCCGAGATGAAGAAGGTGCTGAAGGAAATCCAGGACGGAACCTTTGCCCGCCAGTGGATCAAGGAAAAGGCCTCTGGGGGCGCAGAGTACCAGCGACTCATGGACAAGGACATGAGCCACCCCATCGAGAAGGTTGGCGCGGACCTGCGGGGCCGGATGTCGTGGCTTAATCAGCAGGGATAAATCGACGGGAGCACTTTTTCGGGAGCATGGCCATGAGCAATCAGCAGCAGGACCGCGTCCTGATTTTCGATACTACCCTTCGCGATGGCGAGCAGGCCCCGGGCTGCAGCATGACGCTGGGTGAGAAGCTGCGGGTTGCTTCGGCGCTGCGTGACTTGCAGGTCGACATTATTGAGGCAGGCTTCGCCGCCGCTTCCCCGGGGGACTTCGACGCTGTCCAGGCCATCGCCACGGAGATCCGGGGGCCAGTGATTTGCAGCCTGGCCCGCTGCCACCCCCAGGATATCGAGCGGGCGGCGGCGGCGTTGAAGCTGGCACCACGGAAGCGTATCCACGTGTTTCTCGCCACCAGTGAGATTCACCGCACCTTCAAGTTGAACATGGCCAAGGAGGAAATCATCCGCCGGGCCGTCGAGGGCGTGCGGCACGCGAAAAAGCATAGCGATGATGTTGAATTTTCGGCGGAAGACGCGTCGCGGACAGAACCTGCATACCTCGCGGAAGTTGTCACTGCCGTCATTGAGGCCGGTGCAGGAACGATCAACATACCCGACACATTGGGTTACACCGTACCGGAGGAGTTCGGCGGACTGTTTACCTATCTGCGCAAGAACGTGCGGGGCATCGAAAAGGTGGTGCTTAGCGTGCACTGTCATGACGACCTTGGCATGGCGGTGGCTAACAGCCTGGCTGCCGTCTCCGCGGGCGCACGGCAGGTGGAGTGCACCATCAATGGCATCGGTGAGCGCGCCGGAAACTGTTCACTCGAGGAAGTAGTGATGGCGTTGCGGACGCGGGCCAACCACTACGGGCTGACCACCGGTGTTGACTCGCGGAAGCTCTACCCGACGAGCCGGCTGGTCGCCAGCATCACCGGCATGCACGTACCACGCAATAAGGCCGTCGTCGGCGAAAACGCTTTCGCCCATGAATCCGGGATTCACCAGGATGGCATGCTGAAGAACGCCTCGACCTACGAGATCATGAACCCCGAGGACGTAGGCATCAGCCGCTCGAACCTCGTGCTCGGCAAGCACAGCGGGCGCCATGCCTTCCGGGACCGGGTTCAGCAGCTGGGCTTCAATCTGGGCGATGAGGAACTCAATGCCGCGTTCGCCGAGTTCAAAAAGCTCGCGGACCGCAAG
This sequence comes from uncultured Chromatiaceae bacterium, assembly GCA_964391025.1. GTDB lineage: Bacteria > Pseudomonadota > Gammaproteobacteria > Steroidobacterales > SHZI01. The sequence continues at coordinate 15,898 of CAYMKJ010000144.1, read as the reverse complement.
AAAGAAATGTTTGATGGCGACATCGAAGCGATCATCATGAATGCCGAGTCTGGCGGCGAGGGCCCCTGGGAAATGTCGGAGCTGCACATTTCGGCAGGTACCGGCGCCATTGCGGCTGCTGCCGTCCGTATGCGCCACGCAGACGGACGGGTCGTGGACGAAGCATCCGTTGGCGACGGTCCCGTGGAAGCATCCTTCAAGGCGCTTGAGCGCGCGACGGGGATCAACCTTGACCTCAAGAACTTCGAGGTCCGCAGCGTGACGATGGGTGAGGATGCCCAGGGCGAAGTCACCGTAACTGTCGACTATAATGGGCGCAGTCATCGCGGCCATGGCGTCAGTACCGACATTGTCGAGGCGGGCGCCCTCGCCTACCTGGACGTCATTAACCGCGTTTGCCGGCAGACGGCCGGCCGATCGGCCCTCACTGGAACTGCGGCCAGTGTCACGGGCGACAACGTCGTACGCCTGTAAAGGGACCAAGCATGGCCATCAAGACTACCGAATGGATCTGGCACAACGGCAAGCTGGTGCCCTGGCAGAACGCCACGGTGCACGTACTGAGCCACGCCCTGCACTATGGGTCATCGGTTTTCGAAGGGGTGCGCGCCTATTCCACCCCTGCGGGCACACAGATTTTCCGGCTGCAAGCGCACACGCGGCGACTGCTCGATTCCGCGAAAATCCATCGTATCGAGATCCCCTGGTCAGGCGCCGAGATCAATGCCGCCTGCAAGGAAGTGGTCCTGCGCAATGGCCTGAAGAGCGCCTACATCCGGCCGCTGGCGTATCGTGGCTTTGGCGAAGTGGGCGTCGTCCCCAAGGCCGGTCATCCGGTTGAACTGGCGGTTGCCGCGTGGGAATGGGGCGCCTACCTCGGCCCGGAAGCCCTTGAGAAGGGTGTCGACGTCTGTGTCTCCTCCTGGCAGCGAGTCGCACCCAACACCATTCCGGCACTGGCCAAGGCCGGCGGCAACTATCTGTCCAGCACGCTGGTTGGTTTCGAGGCACGGGACCGTGGCTTTGCCGAAGGCATTGCCCTGGCCGCGGATGGCACTGTCAGCGAGGGTGCCGGAGAGAATCTGTTCCTGGTCCGCGACGGCGTGCTGATTACGCCACCCGCGGCTGCATCCATCCTCCTGGGGATCACCCGGGACAGTGTCATCATGCTGGCTCGGGATCTGGGCATCGAGGTCCGTGAGCAGATCCTGCCCCGGGAGATGATGTATATCGCTGACGAAATCTTCCTGACCGGAACGGCGGCCGAGATAACTCCGGTCCGATCCGTGGATCGACTGACTGTCGGCACCGGCTCGCGGGGGGCGATCACCAAAGCCCTGCAGGATGCCTTCTTCGGACTCTTCAGCGGCCGCACCATCGACAGGTGGGGCTGGCTCGAACCCCTGGAGACCCCGGCCACGGGCAAGCGCGCCGCCCACTAGACGCTTTCCCCACTCCACTTTCACAGACTTCTTCGCCAGGAATTGCTGAAATGAGCGGCAAGTCGCTTTTCCAGAAGATCTGGGACGACCACATCGTGATTCCAGAGTCTGCCGATACTCCGGCGGTCCTCTACATCGACCTTCATCTGACGCACGAGGTCACTTCGCCCCAGGCATTTTCAGTGCTCCGCTCCAGGGGGCTGCGCGTACGGCGTCCGGATCTGACCCTGGCAACGCTCGATCATTCCACACCAACGGTCCCGATTGCCTCGCTGAAGGATCTCGACGTTGTCTCTGAGCCGGCCGCCGCCGCCCAGATTCGCATGATGATCGACAATTGCCGCGAGTATGAAGTTCAGCTCCTGGGCTTCGACAGCGACGCTCGCGGTATCGTCCACGTCATTGGCCCGGAGCTGGGAATCACGCAGCCCGGGAAAACGATCGTCTGCGGCGACAGCCACACCAGTACGCACGGCGCATTTGGCACTCTCGCGTTTGGCATTGGCACCACTGAGGTCGGCCACGTGCTGGCGTCACAGTGTCTACTGCAACGGCAACCGAAGACACTGGCTATCAGCGTCGATGGCAAACTTGGCCTCGGCGTTACCGCCAAGGACATCATTCTCGCCATTGTCGGCAGGATTGGCGTCGGCGGCGGTACGGGCCATGTCATTGAATACCGCGGCAATGCCATTCGCGGTCTCGACATGGAGCAGCGCATGACCGTCTGCAACATGTCCATTGAAGGCGGCGCGCGTGCCGGAATGATCGCTCCCGACGACACGACCATCCAGTACCTGAAGCACCGGCCCATGGCACCGAAGGGCGCCGACTGGGATACGGCAGTCTCCCGCTGGCGGAAACTGCCTTCTGATGCGGATGCCACCTTTGATCGCGAAATCAGCATCGACGCCAACAAGCTGACGCCGATGGTGACGTTCGGGACAAACCCCGGCATGGTGGTGCCGATCGCCGAGCCCGTTCCCGCCGCTACCGATGCCAGTTTTCGCAAGGCGCTGGACTACATGCGCGTTATAGAGAACAGGCCCATGCTGGGCATGCCCGTCGACGTCGTCTTCATTGGCAGCTGCACCAACTCGCGCCTTTCCGACCTGCGCGAGGCGGCGGACATCATGCGGGGCCGGAAGGTGGCCAAGTCGGTCCGCATGCTCGTCGTTCCAGGTTCGGAGCAGGTCAAGCGCGCTGCCGAAGCGGAGGGGCTCCACGAGGTCTTCCGGGCTGCCGGCGCCGAGTGGCGCGAGGCCGGGTGCTCGATGTGCATTGGCATGAATGGCGACCTTACGGCGAGTGGCGAACTCTGTGTCAGCACGAGCAACAGAAATTTCGAGGGACGGCAGGGCATCGGGGCCCGCACCGTGCTCGCCAGCCCATTGACGGCCGCCGCGTCCGCTATCGCGGGCCGGATCGCTGATCCGCGGCCTCTCATGGCCCGCTGAGAGAAATTCATATGGACAAAGTCACCGTCGTTCAATCGCGGACCGTAGTTATCCCTCAGTCCGACATCGACACGGACCAGATCATTCCAGCCCGGTTTCTCACCACCACGACCCGCCAGGGGCTGGGCAAGGCCCTGTTCGCCGACTGGCGCTACGACTCGGCCGGCAAGCCAAGACCTGAGTTCCTGCTGAATCGTCCGGAAGCGGCTGGGTGCGGCATCCTGGTCGCTGGCAACAACTTTGGCTGCGGGTCATCGCGTGAGCACGCCCCCTGGGCCCTTCTGGATTTTGGTATTCGCGCGGTTGTCAGTACGGAAATTGCAGACATATTTCGTGGCAACTCGCTCAAGAACGGTCTCGTGCCAGTGATTGTCGACAAGGCTACCCACGGCTGGCTGGTCGAGAATCCCGGCGTCGAGTTGACGGTCGACGTCGCGGCCTGCGAGCTGCGCTTGCCCGACGGGCGATCCGTCGCCTTCCCCATCGATGGCTTCTCCAGGTACTGCCTGCTGAATGGGGTAGACCAGCTCGGCTACCTGCTGAACCACGCTGACGCCATCACCCGTTTCGAGAATACGCGCCCGTGGAAGCCCTGATTGGCGTCCTGGCCGGGGACGGCATCGGACCGGAGGTCACGGCGGAGGCCGTCCGCATCCTGCAGGCCGTCGGCACTTGCTACGGCCATCAGTTCGGGTTCCGGGCTGGCCTGATCGGCGGCGCTGCCATTGACGCCACGGGCTCTGCCTTTCCGACCGCCACCCGACAGCTGTGCGCTGACGCCGATGCCGTCCTGCTGGGCGCTGTTGGTGGGCCCCGCTGGAGCAGTCCGGACGCGCCGGTCCGTCCCGAGCAGGGTCTGCTCGATATGCGGGCCGCCATGGGCGTGTATGCGAACCTGCGCCCCGTGGTCACCCACCCGCTGCTGTATGACTCCTCACCGCTAAAGGCAGAGCGACTTTTCGGTGTGGATATCCTTGTAATCCGGGAGCTGACCGGCGGTATCTACTTTGGGCGTAAGGAGCGGACGGCGACTTCCGCCACCGACGTGTGCACGTATTCGCGGCAAGAGATCGAGCGCGTGCTGCGCATGGCCGGTCAACTCGCCATGCAGAGGCGCTGCAAAGTAACCTCCGTCGACAAGGCCAACGTCCTGGAGACCTCGAGACTCTGGCGCTCGATAGCCACCGAGCTCTTCGCCGGGGAGTTTCCGCAACTGCAAGTCGAGCATCTGCTCGTCGACGCGGCCGCCATGCACCTCTTGTCCCGGGCAGCTGATTTCGACGTCATCGTTACCGAAAACATGTTCGGCGACATCCTGACTGACGAGGCTTCCATGCTGACGGGCTCACTGGGGATGCTGCCCTCGGCGGCCCTCGGCGACGGCACACGGGGACTCTACGAGCCAATCCATGGCTCAGCTCCGGACATCGCTGGTCAGGGCAAGGCCAATCCCTGCGGAACCATTCTCAGTGCAGGCATGCTGCTCCGGCATTCCCTGGGCCTGGAGGCGGAAGCGCGGCAGGTCGAGGCTGCCGTTGTCGCTGCTATCGGGGCCGGCCAGCGGACCGCGGATATCGCGGGCGCTGCCCACGCCCCCGTCAGCACGCGGGTCATGGGCGACGCCGTTCTGCGCGGTATTGCTGCCCGCTAACCCCGCACTGCCCAGCCAGCCTTAACACGCTCCCCCAACCAGGACCTCCCCGGGGCTTGCCTTCACCCCGCGGTCTGTATTAGTGTACTAACACGCTATTACATTAGAACATCCATGAAAGAGCACCGGATCCTTGACGAGCGCGATGAGCAAGCCGCGGAACAGTCCCTGTTCCGCGCCATTCTCAGCCTGCGCGATGTGGGGGAAGTCCGCGCGTTTCTGGTTGATCTCTGCACCCCTGCCGAACTGCAGGCGCTAAAGGACCGATGGCTGGTTGCGGTACTGCTCGACCGCGACCTGCCCTATCGCCAGATCCACGACCGGACCGGTGTCAGCGTGACCACCATCGGCCGCGTGGCCCGTTATCTGAACAGTGGAGCTGGCGGCTACAGCAAAGCGCTGCAACGCCGGCGAAAGTAGGCTGACATGACCGACAAACCTGCCCGGATAAAGGTTGCCATCCAGAAGTCCGGACGGCTGACCGAGCAATCGCTGGATCTTCTGCAGCGCTGTGGCCTGAAGTACACGAAGGGACCTGACCAGCTCATCGCTTTCGGCGAGAACATGCCCGTGGACGTACTCCTGGTACGGGACGACGATATTCCCGGCCTGGTCCGGGACGACGTGTGCGATCTGGGCATTGCCGGGCTGAATATCGTCGAGGAGAAGCGGCTGCATTTTCTGGAACAGGAGCCCACCGAACCCTTCCGCATACTTCGTGCGCTCGACTACGGTCACTGCCGCCTTGCCTTTGCCTACCCGGATGGCAGTCCGTTGCGGGCCGTGGCTGACCTGGCAGGGCGCAAGATCGCCACGAGCTATCCCTCCATCGTGCGGGACTACCTGCGTCGGCAGAGCATCAGCGCAACTGTCGTTGAGTTCTCAGGTGCGGTCGAGATCGCGCCAAGCCTCGGTCGGGCCGACGCCATCTGCGACCTCGTATCCACGGGCGCTACCCTTGTCGCCAACAAGCTCCGCGAGGGTGAAACCATCCTGGAAAGTCGCGCAGTCCTCCTGCAAACGCCGGTCCAGGTGCCTCCCGGGAAGGCGGACTGGATCAACAGGCTGCTGCAGCGGGTCGAAGGCGTGCTGCAGGTACGGGAAAGCAAGTACATCATGATGCACGCCCCGAAGGCCGCGCTGCCCCGGATTGCCGCCCTGCTGCCGGGTTCCGAGGCGCCCACCGTCCTGCCCCTGGATGGACGGGATGACCTCGTTGCCGTGCACGTGGTGTGTCGCGAGAACGTCTTCTGGGAAACCCTGGAGAGCCTCAAGGCTGCGGGTGCCACTTCCCTGCTCGTCTTGCCTGTGGAAAAGATGCTCGCCTGATGCGCATGGGGCTCTACAAGTGGTCCGGCCTCGACACGCCAGCCCGTCGAGCGGCACTCCTGCGTCCGGCCATTACCCAGCATCCTGACCTCGATGGCCGGGTCCGCGACCTCATCGCTACCGTGCGACGGGACGGCGATGCCGCCCTGATTGGGCTGGCTCGCGAACTCGATCAGGCGGAGTTGACGGCACTTCGTGTGTCCGAAGACGAGGCAAAGTCCGCAGAAGCCGCGCTGCCGGCGCAGGCCCGGTCCGCTATTGAAACGGCAATTGCCCATGTCCGCCGTTTCCACGAGGCTCAGTCCACGCCGCCATTGCGCGTGGAGACCGCTCCCGGCGTGGTCTGCGAGCGCATCAGCAAGCCCCTGGATGCGGTGGGGCTGTACGTGCCGGCGGGAACCGCGCCGCTGCCGTCCACGGCCATCATGCTTGGCGTCCCGTCTGAGATTGCCGGTTGTCCGGTGCGCATACTCTGCACGCCACCACGCCCGGACGGGCGAGCGGACCCGGCAGTCGTCGTCGCCGCCCGGGCCTGCGGAGTACGGGACATTTTCAAGGCCGGGGGTGCACAGGCGATCGCCGCGATGGCCTACGGCACTGTGTCCATACCGAAAGTGGCAAAGATCTTCGGGCCGGGCAATGCCTGGGTAACGGCAGCCAAGACGATCGTCGCGGCAGACCCGGCTGGTGCCGCACTGGACATGCCGGCGGGGCCGTCCGAGGTCCTGGTCGTCGCGGACCGCTGGGCTGATGCCCGCTTCGTGGCCCTTGATCTGCTGTCCCAGGCTGAGCACGGGCCTGATTCGCACGTGGTCCTCGTGACGCCGGATGAAGCCCTCGTGGCCCGAGTGGAGGCAGAGATGGACGCTGCGCTGGGCTCTCTTCCCCGGCGGGCAATCATCGAACAGGCACTCCGGCACAGCGTCGCGATTGTCGTGTCCGACCTGACGGAGGCCATCGCTGTGGCCAATGAATACGCGCCAGAGCATCTCATCCTTCAGGTGTCTGAACCCCGCGCCGCCGTGGCGAACGTAAGCACGGCCGGCTCGGTGTTCCTTGGCCGGTGGACGCCAGAGTCCGTGGGTGACTATTGCAGTGGCACCAATCACGTGCTGCCAACCTACGGATACGCCCGCGCGTACAGCGGCCTGTCCGTGGCTGACTTCCAGCGCCGCATGACTTTGCAGGAAGTCACCCTGTCAGGGCTACGGGGCCTCGCCCCGACCGTGCTGACGCTGGCCGGGCTCGAGGGCCTCGATGCGCACGCGCGGGCCGTCACGGTGCGCCTTGAGGCGGCGGACACGAGGCCATGATCAGTACCCTCGATCTGCTCAGGCCGGAGATCCGGCAACTCCGGCCCTACAAGGCCGCTGACTATGTCGGCGGCTTCATCCGGCTGAATGCCAATGAAAATCCCTGGCGGCCACCGGGAGACGAGACCCGTGATGGTCTGAACCGCTATCCGGAGCCGCGCCCTGCAGAGCTGACGGAGCGCCTGACGGCCTTCTATGGCCTGGCACCCGGCCAACTGCTGGTGACGCGCGGCTCCAGTGAGGCCATCGACGTGCTCATCCGGGCATTCTGTCGTGCCGGCCAGGACACCATCGTCATCTGCCCGCCAACCTTCGGCATGTACGAGGTCTACGCGCGTATCCAGGGAGCCGGCGTGCAGCAGGTGCCGCTTGACCGGTCTGCCAACTACAGCCTTCCCGTCGAGACTATCCTGCGCGAGTGGCTGCCGGCCACAAAGCTGGTGTTTGTTTGCTCGCCCAACAACCCTACCGGGAACAGCGTGCCGGACGCGGCGGTGAATCGCCTGTGCGCCGCGCTGGCGGGCCGCGGTCTTGTCGTACTCGACGCCGCCTACCAGGAGTTTGCCGGCGCTGATCCCCTGCAGGATCTTCTCTCGCGGCACGACAACCTGGTGGTGCTGCGGACCCTTTCCAAGGCGCTCGGTCTTGCCGGCGTCCGTTGCGGAGTGCTGATCGGCAAGATCGACCTGATTGAGTTGCTGGGCCGGGTGTTGCCGCCCTACTGCTTTCCGACCACGAGCCAGGACGCTGTGCTGCGTTTGCTGACCCCGTCGGCCCAGATGGAACTCGCTGAGCGTCGTGGACGAATCCTGGCCGAGCGTCAGCGGCTCATGACGGCATTGCCCTCGGTGCCGGGAATCCTTCGGGTGTGGCCCAGCACGGCCAATTTCATCCTCGTCGAGTCCCGGGACGCACCGGCCCTCGTGGCGCAGGCGCGAGCCGCGGGCATTCTCTTAAGGGATTTCAGCTGGGACCCGCTGCTGCCGGGCTGTGTTCGCATCACTGTGGGCTCACCGGATGAAAATGACGAACTGCTTGAAGCGCTGAGGACCTGATGGCCACGACCAGCAAGATCGCCTTTCTCGACCGGGACGGCTGCCTGATCATCGAGCCCGCTGACGAGCAGGTGGACCGGCTCGACAAGGTAGCCCTGGTTCCGGGAGTAATACCCGCCCTCCTCCGCCTCCGCGAGGCGGGCTACGAATTCGTGATGGTGACAAATCAGGACGGGCTGGGCACAGCCGCGTTCCCCGAAACCGCGTTCCGACAGGTGCAGGACTTTGTCCTCGCCCTGTTCGGATCCCAGGGCATTGTATTCAGCCGGGTCTTCGTCTGCCCTCATCGGCCTGACGATGGCTGTACTTGCCGCAAACCGAGTCCCGGCCTGCTCGGTGACTTCCTGACCACTGTGACCCTCGACCGGGACCGGAGCTTCGTCGCGGGGGACCGGGCCACGGATCTCGAGTTTGCCCGGAACATTGGTGTCCAGGGCTTTCGGGTGGATCCGGCAGATCCCGGTTCCTGGACCCGCATTGCCCATACCCTGGTCGATCGGCCCCGGACGGCGTCTGTCCAGCGCCAGACCCGAGAAACGAAAATCTGCGCGAGCGTCGATCTGGATGCCGAGACCCCCGTCAGTATCCAAACTGGCATCGGCTTCTTCGACCATATGCTCGAGCAGATCGCGAAACATGGCGGCTTCTCGCTGACGATCGACTGCGCCGGCGATCTGCAGGTGGACGAGCACCACACGGTGGAGGACGTCGCTCTGGCACTGGGTGAGGCATTGCGGAACGCCCTGGGAGACAAGCGCGGTATCGACCGATTTGGCTTTCTGTTGCCGATGGACGAAACGGAGGCGCAGATCAGCCTCGACTTGTCCGGTCGCGCCTACCTGGTCTTCGACGGGAAGTTCCCGCGCGCGGAAGTCGGCCAGTTGCCGACTGAGCTCGTGCCCCACTTCTTTCGCTCGGTGGCGGACAGTCTCGGGGCCAACCTGCACATTGCGGTGCGTGGGGAGAATACCCATCACATGGTCGAAGCCTGCTTCAAGGGCTTCGGCCGTACCCTCCGGCAGGCGATTGCAAGGACCGGGAGTTCCCTGCCCAGCACCAAGGGAACGCTGTGACCGGTCAGCCTAAAAAGGTAGCCATTGTCGACGGCGGTGGCGCCAACATCGCATCGCTGCAGTTCGCGTTGGCGCGGCTTGGGGTCGCTGGCGAACTGACAGTGGATCCGGCCGTGATTCAATCAGCGTCGCACGTCATTCTCCCGGGGGTCGGCGCCGCCCGGGCCGCGATGGACCGTTTGCGCCAGAAAAGTCTTGTTGACCTGATTCCACGCCTGACCCAGCCGGTCCTTGGAATCTGCCTGGGCCTGCAGCTGCTTTACGAGAGTTCGGAGGAGGACGACACCGAGTGCCTGGGCATCCTGCAGGGAGCGGTGCGTCGTTTTACGCCCGCACCCGGCCGCCCGGTCCCGCACATGGGCTGGAATCAGGTCATGCCGGTACGATGCAGTCCACTGCTCGCCGACGTGCCAGATAACAGCTACTTCTACTTCGTGCACAGCTACGCCGCCGAGACCGGACTGACGACCACAGGCTGCACAGACTACGGCTGGCCGTTTTCCGCGGTCGTGGAGTCCCGGAATTTTCTGGCCACCCAGTTCCACCCCGAACGCTCCGGGCCACTCGGTGCCCGGGTGCTGGGCAACTTCCTGACCCACTACTGAGCATGGAAGTCATACCCGCCATCGACCTGCTGAACAGGCAATGCGTCCGGCTGTACCAGGGAGACTTCTCCCGGGTGACGGTCTACTCAGCCGACCCTGTTGAACTGGCCCGCCGCTACCGGGACGCCGGGCTGCGTCGGCTGCACGTGGTCGATCTGGATGGTGCCCGGACCGGCAGTCCGCAGAACATGGACCTGATCGGGTTGATGGCCAGCCAGGCTGGCCTTGCCGTTCAGGCTGGCGGTGGCCTCCGGGACATTGACAGGGCCCTGGCTCTGCGCGCGGCCGGAGCGGATCGGGTGGTCGTCGGTTCGGTGGCCGCCGAGATGCCTGACAGGGCTTTGGAATGGCTCGACCGGCTGGGCGCAGAGCACCTGGTCCTCGCCTTCGATGTCCGTGTTGCCGAAAACGAGGATCCGGTGGTACTGACGCGGGGTTGGGTCAAGGACAGTGGCAGCAGCCTCTGGGGACTTCTTGACCGCTTCTGTGTGCGCGGAGCCCGGCACTTTCTCTGCACGGATGTCGCCCAGGACGGCACGCTGGCCGGCCCAAATCTCAATTTGTACCGGGAATGTGCCCGGCGGTTCCCCGCGGCCTCCGTCATTGCCTCCGGGGGCGTCGGTTCGCTGGCTGATCTGCGCCAGCTCGCCGCCACAGGCGCGGCCGCCGTGGTCACGGGCAAGGCCCTGCTGGACGGGCGCCTGACGCTCGAGGAGATCGGGTCATTCTCGCGCGCCGCATAATTCCCTGTCTCGATGTCCGGGACGGCCAGGTGGTCAAGGGTGTCCAGTTCCGGAATCACGAGGTGGTGGGCGGCATCGTCGAACTGGCCACCCGCTACCGCGACGAAGGCGCGGACGAACTCGTCTTCTACGACATCACCGCCAGTCCCGAGGAGCGGTCGGTCGACCGGCGCTGGATAACCCGCGTCGCCGAGGTGCTGGATATACCGTTCTGCGTCGCTGGCGGTATTCGCAGCGTTGGCGATGCGGAAGAAGTACTGCGCAACGGCGCCGACAAGATCTCCATCAACAGCCCGGCACTCGCCGATCCAGCGTTGATCACCGCACTGGCCCGGCGCTTTGGCTCCCAGTGCGTCGTCGTCGGCGTGGACAGCCGGGAGGAAGATGGCGCCTATCGGGTGTATCGCAACACCGGTGATCCGGCCAAGGCCGCGTTCTCCGGCCTGACGACCGCAGCCTGGGTAACGGAAGCCCAGGAGCGTGGTGCCGGGGAAATCGTCCTGAACTGCATGAATCAGGACGGCGTCCGGCAGGGCTATGACATCGCGCAGCTGCAGCAGATCCGGGCGATCAGCAGCGTGCCACTGATCGCCTCCGGAGGAGCGGGCACCATGGAGCATTTTGCAGCCGTGTTTTCGGGTGCCGGGGTGGACGGTGGGCTGGCCGCCAGCGTGTTCCACCGGGGACTTATTCACATCGGCACACTAAAAGCCTTCCTGCGTGACGCGGGTATTGAGGTGCGGTCATGACGAACGAGTTTGGGTTTCTTCGGCAGCTCGAGCTGGTGATTGCCGAGCGACGCGCTGCGCCGCCGGACACCAGCTATACCACCTCGCTGTTCGCGGCCGGTCGCCAGCGAATTGCACAAAAGGTGGGTGAGGAAGGCGTGGAGCTGGCGCTGGCGGGGGTCGGTGACGACCGGTCACGGGTCGTGGCCGAAACTGCCGACCTGCTCTACCACGTGCTGGTCCTGCTGGCGGTTCAGCAGGTCAGCCTGCAGGAAGTGGTGCAGGAGCTGGAGCGGCGCCACCAGCCTTAGATCGCGCGCGGAAGGCACCGACACCCAGCGTCAGTGCGCGTTTCTCCACATGCCTGTCACTACAGGGCCACCACCCGGCGCCTGAAAAGAGACTATCGACCTGAAGCCAACGGATTCGTAGCGGTGGTTGTTGCCTGGATTACTTGATTCGAGATATGCGGGCATTCGTTCGGCGTCAATTCGCGCGAGGTTCTCCCTTAGAAGGGCCATGCCAAGGCCACGGCCCCGATGTTCGTCCCTGGTGCCCAACAGACTCAGGTAGTAGTGCGGTTCCGTTCGAGGGTGTGCTTCTTCGAAGCGGCGCATGAGCTCTGCGACCTCAGCGGCCCGCGAGCCCACGAACTTGGCCAGCAGGCTGGGTACTCTCTGTTCGTCGTCATGCGAAAACTCGAACCCGGCCGGTGGGATCCAGACAGACACGGTCTCGAAGCCGTTGGTCTTGAGGGTCCAGGGATAACGAAGCGCACCATGAATGCAGAACTCCCACCACTGCCTTCGAGTGGCGGGATCGGGAAACGCCCAGGACCAGGTGGGATCGTGGAGGAATGCACCCGCGATCACGCCGATCACCGCTGCGGCGTCGGCCAGCGAGGCTGGCGCCACGGTCAGCGATCCAAGGCCTTCTGCAGATCTGCCGTTCATCGCGGGCTGACGCCAACCAGCAGGGCGAGAGCCATTGCACGCGGCACTGTTAATTTTGACATTGACTGATCCCGAACAGGTTAGAAAACCTCGGACTGTTTGCGATTATGGGCCTGCGGCAACTCATTGGAACTGTGCAAGTCTTTTCTCCCTCTCGTCAACGGGTTTTCGATGCAGGCAACCACCAGAACCTGGCCACCGCAGCCTTCGCAGCTAGCGCGGTCCAGCTTGAACACCCGCTTCAGCCGCCGATATCCTTAAAGTGGCGGCATCGTAGGACCTATACTTCAAGCATGGATCCTGTGGACCTTTCTCCAGTTGAATCTCCGTCGCCTGATGACGGCGACGCGTCCCTGATTCGCTGGATGCTTTCTCTTAGCCCGGAAGAACGGCTGGCAGTCCTGCAAGGCTTCGTCGACAGTGCGGCCGAGCTACGCAATGATCGCGACCCCTAAGTTCAAGGACGCCCTCGAGATTCTGGCGAAGCACCAGGTCGACCTGGTCGTCGTCGGTGGGGTGGCGGCAGTCCTCAACGGCGCACCGGTTGCCACCTTCGATCTGGATATCGTCCATGCCCGCTCCAGGGAAAACCTGCAGCGCCTTGTTGCTGCGCTGAACGAGCTGGACGCGCGCTATCGGGATCCGGCCGGACGCGAGCTTCGCCCCGAGCCTACTGCTTTGGCAGGGGATGGCCACCACTTATTGCTGACCCGGTGCGGACCCGTAGATGTGTTAGGACAGATCGGCCACGGACAGCGCTATGAAGATCTGCTACCCGACGCAGTCGAGATCATCGTCGGGGGAGTATCGGTCCGTGTGCTGGGTCTGGCAGCGTTGATCCGGACGAAGGAGGAGGCCGGGCGGGACAAGGATCGCGCGGTGCTTGGCATCCTTCGCCAGACCTTGCGGGAATCCGGGGAAGAGTAACCAGAGAGAGGGTTCTGGAAGTTGGTGAAGGAACTTGAGCGACGCCACCAAGCCTAGATCGCTATCTCCACCGCCGGCTCCCGCAAGTTATACCGCGAACTCATCACGAAACCGTAGGCGCCAGCATTGGCGATGGCCAGTACATCGCCCTCCTCGCAGGGAGGAAGCAGGCGGTCGGTGCCCAGACGGTCCCCGCTCTCACAGATCGGACCCACGATGGTGACGATTTGCGTCGCGGGTTCGCCCCAGCGGCTCAGATTGGCGATCTCGTGATAGGCACCGTAAAGCGCAGGACGGATCAGGCTGTTCATCCCCGTGCTCACGCCGACGTACTGCACCTGACCCTTGCCCTTGGTCTGGGTGACTGTCACCACCAGCACGCCGGCCTCGGCCACCAGGTAGCGGCCGGGCTCCAGCCAGACCTCTAGACCGGGCCGTGCCGCACGAATCTCCGCAATTCCGGCGTCCACCGCGGCCATGTCCAGCGGCGCCTGGCCGACCTTCTCGGGAACCCCAAGACCACCACCCAGGTCCAGGTAGCGCAGGTCGGGAAAATCCTCTGCCACGCTGACCAGCTCCCGGCCCACTTCCTGCCAGTTCTCCGGCGTGAGAATTCCGCTGCCCACATGGGCATGCAGGCCAACGACGGTGGCCCCGCAGGTGGCCAGCAGTTCCCGGGCCTCCTCGAGTTCGAAAAGCGGAATGCCGAACTTGGAGTGCGTTCCCGCCGTCTTCACATGCCGGTGGTGCCCGCGGCCATGACCGGTGTCAATCCGCAGGAAGAGCTCCCGCCCCCTGAAGAGATCGCCCCAATGCCGCAGCGGGTGCAGGTTATCCAGCGTGAGCCACACGCCGCGCTCCAGGCCGAACTCGTAGTCGCCACGGGGCGCGAAGTTCGGCGTGTAAAGAATGCGCTGGCGGTCGATCCCGGGGAACAGTTCCAGCACGCGCCCGATCTCGCTCGGTGACACACACTCGAAGTTCAGTCCTTCGGCCTGCATCGCCCGGAGAATGTCGGCGGAGCTGTTGGCCTTCATGGCGAAGAACACCCGGTTGACGGCTTGCAGTCCCTTGAGTCGGCCGGCTGCGGCCCGGACGGTCGCGAGGTCATAGACGTAGGCCGAACCCTTCTCCCTGCCGATGGCCACCAGCTCGCTCCGACGGCGTACCCACCAGGGTTCGTGGCGCACGACTGCCTGGTCCGAGCCACCCTGGAGTTCCTCCCAGGTCCTGCCAAAGACCTCGTCATCAGGTCCTGGATGCACCAGGGTTCCGTGGAGTTTCTGGATCAACCGGGCAGCCTGCCCCTCCTCCACGACGAAGGACAGATTGAGGTCCGTGGCGGACTGGCTGACCAGGTGGATTCTGTGCTCTTCGAAAGCTTCCAGAGCCGGGCCGATTTCGTGGAGCGCCGCCCGGATCTTCTGGCCAACCAGGCTCACTATCTCCACGCCCTGGATAATGCTCACCTTGCACAGCCGGCCGAGCCGCATCTGGAGTTCAGCCAGGTTGTTGGCGTCTATCGGGTTAACACCGGGGTCCAGCGTGACGGTGACGTTGCTCTCTGACGTGGATACGAGGTCAATGGACAGACCGAGATCCGAGAAGCAGCGGAAGGCGTCGGCCAGAAACCCGACCTCATGCCACATACCGAGCGTTTCCATGGAAACGAGCGTGATCCGACTGCGGCCGGAGATGGCCTTGACGCGCGGCGCATCACTGCCCGCCTGCACCGTCACGAGCGTACCGGGCAACTCCGGCTGAGTGGTACACAAAATCTTCAACGGGATGCCGTGGCGCCGGCAGGGACTGATGCTCCGCGGATGCAGTACAGAGCCGCCTGTAGAGGCGATTTCCTGCGCCTCTGCGTAGCTCAGGGTTCGCAGCAGCCGCGCCCCCGGCACGACTTTCGGATTGGCGCTGAACATGCCCGGTACGTCTGTCCAGATTTCCAGCGCCGTTGCCTGAAGCTTGGCCGCGAAGTACGCGGCCGACGTGTCAGAGCCGCCGCGGCCAAGCAGGACGCCTTCGCCCCGGGCATTACTGGCGATAAAGCCCTGCGTCAGCACGATGCCATCGATGGCCGCAAAGCGCTCCCGCAGGACGGGATCAGCATCGAAGTCGCAACTGGCCGCGAGATAGGCGCCTCGCTCATTGGCTCCCGTGCTTGGCAGGCTCTGCAACAGGTCCCGGGCGTCCAGCCAGGTCACCAGCAAACCCTGGCTCTTCAGGTAGGCGGCACCCAGCCGGGTGGCCAGCAACTCGCCCATCGCCATGACGCGTGCCTGAATGCGCGGACTGACTTCCTGAATCAGGTGGACGCCGGCCACGAGCTGCTCGAGCTCGGTGAAATACCCGCTGAGCTCCCGGGGACCGTCCACGCCGAGGTCCGTGGCGAGGCGAAAGTGCAGCACCTTGAGGTCCTCGATCGAGGGCCGCGCCGCCGAGCCCACGGAAGTCCGGAGGATTTCATCGAGGCGGTTGGAGACCGTGGCGAGAGCGGAGTGCACCACCACCGGGCGCAGGCCAACCGACTGGCGTTGGCGCACCAGGCCGAGGATCGTTGCCCAGCGTTGCGCCGTGGACACGCTCGTTCCACCGAACTTCAGAACCACCCAATTT
>CAYMKJ010000143.1:0-26238 GCA_964391025.1 uncultured Chromatiaceae bacterium | reverse complement strand
CCGGAAATCCGCCAGCGGGTGGGTCAGCACGCTTTCCGGAATCGGCGCCTGGATATCCGTCGACTGGGCCTGGATGCTCTTGTTGCAGACGCTGGGGTACTCCCCCAGTTCGTTGGTCATGCCGCCCTTCTGCCCGCCCATGCCGAGGCCGCAGGCCTTGCAGGTGTTGCGGGAGTTCAGCGCCTTGGCGGTGTTCCTGAGGCCGACCCGCTGGGCGGTCTTCAGGGCGTAGAGGATCTTTTTGGTGCCGCCACCGATGGTTGGGCGCGTCATTTTACTGTGCGCCTGGACGTGCTTCCGGGCGCACGTCGGGCCGCCGGTACACGACGCTGCCATCGAGCAGGGTCAGGTCGACCAGGGTGCGGCCGATCTGCGCCGCCGGCAGCACGAAGACATCCCGGTCGAGCACCAGGATGTCCGCGGCCTTGCCCACTTCGATCGAGCCGGTCTCGTCCTCCTGGTGCATCAGCCACGCACCTTCTATCGTGTAGGCCGCAATCATGGTGGCCAGATCCACGCGTTCGCTCTCGTTCAGCACATCCTTCCTGACCCCGTCGGGGTGCTGCCTTGTGAGCGCGACCTGGATGGCGGGCCAGGGATTGATCGTCGAAATCGACCAGTCACTCCCCGCGACAAGGCGCGCGCCACTGCGGCGCAGGCTGGCGATCGGGTACATCCGGTTAACTCGCTCCGGGCCGACCTGGGGCAGGTTGAGTTCCATGATGTACTCGTCCGGGTAGGCCCATAGCGCCTGGAAGTTCGCCGCAACACCCAGGGCCGCAAAACGCGGGATATCGTCGGGGTGAACGAGTTGCAGATGGGCGATGTGGTGGCGGCCATCGCTCATGCCATTCTTCGCGCGAGCCGCGGCCACGGCATCGAGCCCCGCGCGCACCGCCCCATCGCCGATCGCGTGCAGGTGCACCTGCAGACCCATGGCGTCGAACCGGATGACGGCGTTGTTCAGGTCCGCGGCGGGCATGTTCAGGCTACCCCGGCTGGTCGGGTTGGTCAGGTACGGAGCCAGCAGCGCAGCCGTTTCGCCCTCCAGCACCCCATCGACGAAGATCTTGATCGAGTTGGCCTTGAGCCGCGGCCCCGTGAGGCTCTTCGCGCGTGACAGCAGGCCTTCGAAAGCGGTGCTGCCGAATGTTCCGTAGGTCAGCGACAGCAGAACTTTGGCGCTGAACTCGCCGCTCGCAAGGAGCGCCTTGAAGGTGTCGAGTCCGGCATCGTCGACGGAAGCCTCGATGAACGAGGTGATGCCAGCCTCGTTGGCGCGTTGCAGTCCAAGCTTCAGGCCTTGACGCAACGTCTCGGGCGTCGCCGGCGGCACCTTGTCCATGACCAGGGCCATGGCGGTCTCGCGCAGCGTCCCGCTGGGCTCGCCCGTCTTCCGGTCCCGCTCGATGCGGCCGTTCGGTGGATCGCGGGTTGTCGCCCTGATGCCCGCCAGTGCCAGTGCGCGTGAATTGGCCCAGCCTGAGTGGCCATCGCCCCCGATCAGGATCACCGGCCTGTCCGGGACCACCTTGTCGAGCAACTCCTTGCGCGGATTGCTGCTCTCAAAGAGCGACAGATCCCAGCCATCACCGACGATCCACCCGTTCCTGGCCTGCTGGGCGCATTTCGCGACAGCATCCAGAATCGCCTCGACCGGCCTCAGGAGATAGAGCGGACACTGCATTTCCGCGAGCCCCGCCGAGGCCACGTGCACGTGGGAGTCGTGGAACCCCGGCAGCACCAGCCGGCCTGTCAGGTCGATGACCGCCGTGCCCGGACCCTGGTGGGCGCGGATCTCTGCGTTGCTGCCCACCGCGACGATCCGGCCGTTCCGAATGGCGGCCGCCTGCGCCCATGAGCGCCGGGCGTCAACGGTGTAGATGCCGCCATTGACCAGGACCGTGTCGGCTGGCGGCGCAAGCGCTGCCAACGCGGCACTGGACGGCCAGAGCAGGCTGGCCGATGGCCCGGCGAGCAGCAACACAGCCAGGCTTCGAATGGCTCCCATCAGCGGCTCCCCCCTGTGCACGGCTGTGCCCGGTGCGAGGCCAAGAATGCCACAAAGTCTTTTCCAAACAGATAGATATCGATTATTAACTTTTCATTTACTTCACTAAACATCCGTTGAGTTCACCGCCTGCCCGGGCCTAGAATGCCCCATTGTCCCCATGAACGGCAGGAGATCGTGCCATGTCAGCAGTGCTGGGCGTCGCCGGGAATTCACGGCCGTCAGGCTCAAAGCTGGACCTTATCAATGCAACCGTTTCTGCAATCTCACTGCACGGCCTGTCGGCGCTAACGTCAGCCAAGATCGCCGGCATGGCGGGGCACACTGCGGCCTCCATTAATTTCCATTTTGGCAGCAAGGAAGCCCTGCTCCTGGCTACCCTGCGCGAGGTTTCGGAAGAGTTTGCCGAGGCGATCGAAGCGGGCCTGGCTGCTTCGGGCGACGAACCACTGCGAGGGTTGCAGGCAATTATCGACGCCAGCCTCAGTCCGCAACTGAGCGACTCGCGAAAGGTGGCGGTCTGGTACGCCTTCCTGGCCGAATCGGGCGCGCGCGCGGACTATCAGCGGATCTGCGGGGATCGCGACAACGCCTACAGCCAGTCCGTCCTGCAACTCTGCGAGCAGGTGGTTGCCGCGCGGAGCAGCAAGCCCCGGCCGAATCCCCAGGCCGTGGCCCTGGGGCTTGTCGGGGTCATAGACCAGCTGTGGCAGAACATCCTGTTCGTCGGTGACGATTTCGACCGGGAGGCCGGCAAGCGGCAATGCAATGCCTATCTCGCCAGTGTCTTCCCGTGGCTCGAGGACAGGATTCAGCCTGAAACGGCTGGCGCGGCGACGTCAGCGGGCCCGTTGAGCCCGGAATCCGCCGACCAGCCCGGCCTGCGCTACACGCTTCCCGCGTGGACGTACCGCAACGCGGAGTTCTTCGCACTGGAGAAGGAACACCTGCTCTTGCCTGCCTGGCAGGTCGCCTGTCACGTCAGTGAGTTGCCGCGGCCGGGGGACTACGTGACGTTCGAATTCTTCGGCGAACGGGGTTTCGTCGTGCGCGACGACACTGGCGCGATCCGGGCGTTCCACAACGTCTGCGCGCATCGCGCTCATGCGGTCGTGACAGGCCGCAGTGGCTACTGCCCGAAATTCCTGGCGTGCCCCTACCACGGCTGGACGTACCACCTCGACGGCCGCAACCGCAGCGTCAGCGCGCCGGACACCTTTCCGCGCTTCGACCGTGCTGGTTTCGGCCTGAAGCCCATAGAACTGGAGCAGTTCATGGGACTCGTCTTCGTGCGCTTTCGGGGTGGAGAACCTGGTGTCGCGGAGCGCCTGGAACCCTACCGGGCGGAGCTCACCCACTATCGCATCGAGGAAATGGTGCCGCTCGACGAGGGTTGGGAGCAGACGCACGACATCGACTGGAAGAATGTCGTCGAGAACTACGTCGAGGACTACCACTTCCCCATGGGTCACCCCGGCCTCGCCGCGCTCATGGAGCCGGACTACGATCGTGAGGTGACGACGACCGGCGCCATGCGTCTCAGTCACCGGGTCCGCAAGCAACCGCTACCCTCCTGGAGTGCCGAACATTACGCGGCCATCCTGCCCCCGGTCGTTCACCTGCCGACGGACCTGCAACGCCGCTGGTCCTACTTCGGCCTGTTCCCCAACGTGTACTTCGACGTCTACCCCGAATGGATGGATTACTTCCAGGTCATTCCGGAAGCATCGGGCAAGGTCCGGCTTCGCGCGCGGAGCTACGGCTTCAAGGACGAGCGCCGCGAGATGCGGGCCGCCCGATTCCTGAGCGCCCGCATCAATGCGCGAGTGCAGACGGAGGACAATCTGTTGACCCGCTCCGTGCAGCAGGGCCTTGCCTCCAGCGCCTACAGCAGGGGCATCCTGTCGGACAAGGAAGTCGTGCTCGGCGGTTTCCAGGACTGGATCCGCGCCCGCCTGCCCGTAGCGCGGCTGACAACCGAGCCCGCGCGCGATTCGATGGCCGCCCGCAACCGGGCGCTCGCCGCCTGACGAGCAGCCTGGACGCTCACACGGCTCGCAGGTACCACTCGTAATCGCGATTGCTGATCTGGGAATGGAACCGGTCACACTCCTCGCGCCGGCAGGCCGCAAAGATCCGGTGATAGCGCTCGCCGAGATACCGTGGCAGCACGGACCCCGCCTCGAAGGCCTCGAGTGCCGCCTCCCAGCGTAGTGGCAGGGTAATTTTCTCCTCGACGACCTCACCGGGTTGCACCATTGGCCCGGGATCACAGCAATTTGCAATGCCATGGTGAAGGCCCGCCAGCACTGCGGCCATCACGAGGTATGGATTGCCGTCGGCACCGCCTGGCCGGTGTTCGATCCGCGTATCGGCTACCCCCGACAACGGCACACGCAACGCCACGCCACGGTGGTTGACACCCCAGTTCGGCGTTAGCGGCACGAACAGGCCTGGCCGATAGCGCCGGTAGGAATTGGCGTTCGGCGCGAAGATCGCCATCGATTCGGCCATCGTAGCCGCCAGGCCACCCACCGCGTGGCGCAGGGTATCGGAGAATGCGCCGTCGCGACTGGTACCGGCGAAGACATTGCGGCCCGCCTTGTCGATCAGGCTGACGTGAACATGCAGGCTGCAGCCGGCAAACTCGGCGAAGGGCTTGGCCATGAAGCTGGCGCCGAGGCCGTGTCGTTGCGCCACAGCCTTCACCGCCCGCTTGAGCAGGACCGCGTGATCGCAGGCCAGCTCGGCGTCCGGCACGTGCTGCAGGTTCACCTCGAACTGCCCCGGTGAGAATTCCTTGAGCGTGGCGCCAGCCGGAATTCCCTGGGTCCGGCAGACGGCGTACAGCTCCGCCAGGAAGGGGTCGACATCCTCGACATCGTCCATGCTCGCGAATTGCAGGCCATCCTGGCGCTTCCGGGTGCCGGGAATCAGGCCAACCCGCGGGGTGGGCTCCTCCGCGTCGCCATTGAGCAGGTAGAACTCGAGTTCCGTGGCGACGACCGGCTGCAAGCCCAGCTCGCTGAGCGGCTGTGCCGCCCGGCGCAACACCTGTCGCGGGTCAGCGAAGTACCCTTCGCCGTCCGCCCCGCGCATGGTCAGCAACACCTGCGCGGTGGGCACCGCGGCCCAGGGAACCACCGCGAGGGAACCCGCAACCGCGTGCGAAATCACGTCGGGATCGCCGTCGCGGCCGCCGTTGTCGATACCGGCGAACGTCTGGCCCTTGGTATCGAGCAGCGTCGTCGCACCGCAGAAGTTGACGCCGTCAGCGAATACCTTGGCGAAATCGCCGCGTACGACCCGCTTGCCGCGCAGTACGCCGGCCATGTCCGGCTGGAGGAGTTCCAGCAGCTGTACATCCGGGTGCTGCTCCAGGAAACGCCGCAGCTCGTCGTTCCCGTTCCCGCTTCCCTTCCTCATGGCTTGCTCCCCGCCGGCTTGTCCGTTTCGCCTGGTCTCGCCCTGCGCCAGTCAATGGCCGCCTTCGCGCCCTCGCGGTTCAGAATCTCGTTAAAGGCGCGCGATTCCGGCGTCTCTGTGGTCTCGATGATCACATCGAGCTCCAACGCCTGGAGCAGCGCCTGGCGCAGGCCAGCCACGTCCATGCTGCGATTGACAGCGAGCTTGGTGAGCCTGACCGCCACCTGATCATTGGCAGCAATGCGCCGGCCAAGGTCGAGTGCCTCATCGAGCAGCCGCGCGGCAGGCACGACTCGGTTGATGAGCCCCAGTTGCAGGGCCCTCTCAGCGGGTATGCGGTCGTCACCCGTAAGCAGAAGCTCCTTGGCCTGCTTCGGCCCGATCAGCCAGGGCAGGAGCATGGCGACGATCCCGCTGCCGAACTGCACCTCCGGCTCGCCGAACAAACAGTCGTCGGCGGCAAGCGTGATGTCGCAGGCAACTGCCATCTCCAGTGCGCTCCCAAGGCAGTAGCGGTGAACCGCCGCCACGGTGGGCTTGGGACAGTCCCAGAAACGCATGATGATGCCGAAGTCCCTGGTGAGCGTCCGGCGCACGGCCTCAGTGTCAGTGGCGGCGTCACCCGTCTCCAGGTCGAAGCCCGCCGAGAAGGCGCGGCCAGCCCCGGCGAGAACGATCACCCGCACGTTGTCATCCGCTTCAGCGATATCCAGAGCACGCCCGATTTCGCCGACCATGTCCGCATTGATGGCATTCAGCTTGTCGGGCCGATTCAGCGTAATCAACGCAAGCGCTCCGCGGCGCTCGTAGTCGATCAGGCTGAAACCGCCATCAGGCGTGGCTGTGTCGGACACGGTCACTTCCGCTCGTCTTTACACCGGCGGCGCGAGGCGCAGCCAGGCCGATTTCGTCTGGGTGTAGCTAACGACGCTCTCAAAGCACTTGTCGCGCGCACTGCCCGACTGCTTGTAGCCGCCGAAGGGCTGGGTCATGTCACCCTCGTCGAAGCAGTTGATCCAGATCACACCCGCCTCGATTTCGCGCACGAGGCGGAAGGCCGTGTTGACGTCACTCGTCCACACGCCGGCGGCGAGTCCATAAATGGTGTCATTGGCAATGGCGACAGCTTCGTCCGCGCCCGTGAAGGGAATAACGGACGCCACCGGCCCGAATATCTCCTGGCGGGCAATGGCCATGTCATTACGCACGTCGGTAAAAAGGGTCGGGCTGACATAGCTGCCCGACCCGGCGCCTGCCGGGATCCCGCCGCCAAACCGCAACCTGGCACCCTCGTGCTTGCCGGTTTCGATCAGGCCAAGCACGCGCTGCTGGGCTTCGCGGGTTATCAGCGGACCCATGTTGGTTGCCGGATCGAGCGGGTCCCCGGGCACGTAGGCATGCTGGCCCTCTGCGATGAAGCGCTCGACGAATGCATCGTAGATGCCACGCTCGACGAGCAGCCGCGAGCCTGCGTTGCAGACCTCTCCCATGTTGGAAAAAATGCCCCTGTAGGCCGCAGTAACAGCACGATCGAGATCGGGGACATCGGCCATGAACACCTGGGGGGACTTGCCGCCGCATTCGAGGGCAACCCGCTTCATGTTCGACTGTCCGGCGTACTGCAGGATAAGCTTGCCCACCTCGGTGGAACCCGTAAAGCTGATCTTCGCCACATCGGAGTGCAGGGCGAGCGCCTTGCCAGCCACCTCGCCGAGACCATTGACGACATTCAGGACACCCGCCGGTCCACCTGCCTCCATGAACAACGCCGCCAGGCGCAGGCAACTGAGGGGAGCCTCCTCCGCAGGCTTCAGCACGACGGTATTGCCAGCTGCAAGCGCCGGCGCGATCTTCCAGACAGCCATCAGTAGCGGGTAGTTCCAGGGCGATATGGCACCCACGACCCCGAGCGGCTCGCGCAGGATCATGTGGACCACACCGGACTCGGTGTTGGTTACGGCGCCCTCCACCTTGTCGATACACTCTGCCATGAAGCGTATCGTCTCGATGACCGCGGGCAGATCGCTCGCCACGACGTCGGCGATGGGCTTGCCCGCGTCGAGCGATTCCAGGACAGCCAGCTCCTCCGCATGCTCGTCCACCAGGGCAGCGAACCGGTACATGATCTCCATGCGCCGACGCGGTGGGATCCGCGACCAGACGCCCGCCCGGAAGGCGCGCAGGGCAGCGGCAACCGCCCGATCGATGTCCGCCTGCGTGCCCGCCGACATTTCCGCCAGCGGCACACCGGTCGCCGGATTCGTGGTCGTGAACCGACCGCCCTGCAGGGCATCCACGTACCCACCGTCGATGAACAACCGGGTCTCGAGACGCGGGCGCACGGCAGCCGCAATGGCAGACCAGCGTTCCCGATCGTGACTTGCAGCAACTGCCAGACTCATACCGCGCACCTCTCCTCTTCTTCATTGCCGGGCGTGCGACGCCTGCCTGCGACGAGGGCGTCAACGGCCATGCAGCCACCGGCGTGCACGATCACCGGATTGAGTTCGATCTCCTGAATGGCTTCCCCCAATGCTACCGCCAGAGCCGAGAGGCGTGCAGCGGCTGCGCAGAAGCTGTCGAGCGCGAGCGGCCGCCTGAAGCGGCGACTGGTGAGGAGCGGACTCAACTTCAGCCGACCCAGCAGGCGACGCGCCTCGTCGGCATCGAATGGCGGCAGGGCATAGGCCACATCACCGAGGGCTTCCACGTGGAGGCCGCCAAAGCCGAGTACAACCAGCGGGCCGAACTGCTCGTCGCGGACGAGTCCCAGCAGCAGCTCCGCTCCAGACTCGAGCACCATGGGTGCGATCAGCACCCGTGGACCGATCCGCGCGGCCAGATCCCGATAAGCAGCTGCCACCGCAGACTCATCGGCAAGACCGAGCCTGACGCCGTCCTGGTCCGACTTGTGGTAGGCGCCCCGCTCGGCCGTCTTCGCCACGACGGGAAAACCCAGGTCGCGGGCCGCGGCCCGCGCCTCGCCTTCGTTGCTGGCAATCCGGCAGTCATTAACCGGGATGCCGCATTCCCGCAGCATACGCCCCGACTCTGCCTCGTCGAGGATCGCACCGGCGGCCAGGCGTACGCGCCAGCCGGCAACCACCGGGTCTGGAACACGCGGCGTCTCGCCGCGCTGCCGGCCGCGAAAATCCCGGTACTCAAGCAGGCACCTGGCGCCCTTCAGGAACGACGCCAGACCATCAAGTACGGGAAATCCCTCCCGAGTGGCGGAATCAACCTGCGGATCCGACCCCGTGCCCTGCCGGTTCGCAATGAGAAACGCCGGCTTGCCGGACACGGCATGGCCACGACGCAGATAGTCGAGGTAGGCGGCATGAATGCCGCCGCCCGGCGCACGATCGTGCACGACGGCGCCGAAAGCGGCCTCCGGGTCTGTCATCAGCGCGGCGAAACATTCCTGCATGGTGAGATGATAGTCCGGACCGCCGGTGCTCCACGCATCGAGCGGATTGATGGCCGGGAGCCCCGGGTCCAGGAGAGCTTCCAGCCGGGCGACGGAAGACGGCGACAACTTCGTGAGCGGCACCTGCGCCTGTTGCGCGAGATCGATCAGCAGCTGACGCTCACCCCCGGAATCATGGAGCGTGACGAGGCCGCCCGAAGCCACGGGGTGTGGCTGCGCGAACATGACGAGCGTCGTCGCGAGCTGATCCATATCATCCACGCGCTGCACGCCGTAACGATCGAACAAGGCCTGATAGCTGGCGTCGCGGCCGGCGATGGCCCCGGAGTGCGAAACCGCCAGGCGCGCGGACAACTCGGTGCGCCCGACCTTCAACGCAACCACCGGGATATTCCGTACCTGAGCCTTCTGCAGGGCCCGCTCCAGACCTTGCGGGTTACGAGCAGTCTCCATGAACAGGCCCACGACACGCGTGCCGGGCAAGTCCAGCGCGAAATCGAGGTATTCGTCCATCGACACCGCGAGCTCCTGACCGGTGGACACGACCAGGTTGAAATCGAGGCGCTCGTCGGTATCGACGATGCCGCACATGCCAGAGCCGGAATGGCTGATATAGGCGACGTTGCCCCCGCGGACGTGACTTCGCGTGGCGAAGCCGCAGGCCCATACGCCGTCGAGGAAGTTGTAGAACCCCATGCCGTTGGCGCCGCAGACCAGGAGTCCGGAGGGACGGATCTTCGCCGCCACACGCTCTCGCAGGGCGGGCTCGCGCTCATTTTCGATCACCAGCGACGACATGATCGTGGCCGCGCGGGCGCCGTGGGCAATCACCTCGTCGAGCGCCGCTTCCACCCGGGGATCTCCGATTGCGAAGATGACATGCTCGACAGGCGCAGGCAGCGCTGCCAGCGACGGAAAGCACGGCACACCGCACACCGATTGGTAGCCGGGATTGACCGCATAGAGGCGGCCGGAAAACCCGCCCTTCAGCAAGTTCTCGACAGTGATGCGGCCCACCGAGCCCGCACGTTCCGTCGCGCCGAGGACGGCGACAGACCCGGGTCTGAGCAGGGGATCCAGTCGGTGAGACATGAAGGACTCCGAGGCCCCGGCACGATCAGAAATCAGCCGGCGGTGTCGCGCGGCGTCGGGGTGGATCGAAGAACGCGCCTTCGACGACGCGGCAACGCGCCATGACACGGGCCCACTTGAGTTCTCGCTGATAGTAGATTTCGGCCCAGAGCTCATCACCCGGCAGTCCCCAGGGCATGTGGAGGGATGCCAGTGCGATGTTGGACTTCGCTGCGGGCGACCATACGGCTGAGGTAACCGTACCGATGACATTCTTGTTCCGGTCGTAGATGTAGGAAGCGCGCGCCAGCTTGTTGCCCGCCACATCCAGCCTTACCAGGCGGAAGCGGGAGCCCTTCCGCTGCTCCTCCAGGAGCGCTCGCCTGCCGGTAAAGTTCGGCTTGCTGAAGTCGACCAGGCGGCCCAGATCCAGCTCGAAAGGCGAGCGGGTGCGGTCGACCCGTACGGCCGAGTCGGCCGGCAGGAAATCGACGCCTGCCTGGATGAAGCCTGCCTCGATACGCGAGACTTCGAGAGCATGGGTCCCCATGGGACAGATACCGTAGTCGGCGCCGGCTGCGAACAAAGCGTCCCACAGAGCCAGGGCGCGCGCTGGCTCGATCCACAATTCGTAGCCGAGATCACCGGTGAACCCGGTGCGCGACACCATGAGTTCACCGCCCGCGAAGGGGAAATAGGCGATGCCGAACGGCGTCAGTCGCTCGATGCCGGCCAGGCCCATCTTCTTCAGCACTGCGCAACCGGTCGGGCCCTGGAACGCCAGGGCAGTCACGTCGTGGGTGTCCTCCACGATGCTCACGTTGAAGCCCAGCGCGGACCTGGAGAGCCAGTCCAGCTGGCGCTCCTGGGAGCAGAGACGGTAGTCACCCTCGCGCAGGTGAAATACAGTCCCGTCGTCGATCACCTGGCCATTGTCGTCACACCAGACGCAGTAACCCACCCTGCCCGGCTTGATCTTGGCCACATCGCGCGTTATCAGGCGATTCAGGAATGGCAGCGCATCGGGCCCGGTGATCCGATGCTTCGTCATTGGCGTCAGATCAAACACGGCGCATGCATTGCGAATCGCGGCGTACTCCAGCGCTTCGTCGAAGTAGGCATCCGCGGTGGTGTAATCTTTCCAGCGGTGCCATTCGTTGAGGACATTCAGCGCGGAAGTCCGTGGATGAAACGGCGTCCGGTAGACGGCCGTGCGGAAGTGCTCCTTGTGTTTCATGGCGCGCGCTCCCCCGCCCCGACCTGGCCGGCCCCGACCTGGCCGGCCCCGGCCTGGCCGGCCAAGACCTCGCCGGCCAGAACGGCCCGGGCCGCATTGCGTCCTGCGCTGCCCATGACACCGCCGCCGGGATGGCAGCCCGCGCCACACAAGTACAGGCCCCGGATCGGCATCACGTACTGAGCAGCGCCGGGAACCGGCCGCAGCATGAGGAACTGGTCGAGCGCCAATTCGCCGTGATGCCAGTGACCGCCGGTCATGCGGAACTCCCTCTCGATGTCAGCCGGCATCAGCAATTCGGAAGCGACGACGTGTCGCCGCAGGGACGGGCTGTACTTCTCGAGCACATTCAGCACGTGATTGAGAAATTCGCTCCGGCGCGCCTCGGCACCGGCGCCCGCATCGTACGGTGCGTACTGGACCACGGCGGACAGCACATGCTTGCCCTCCGGAGCCAGGCTCCGGTCGTGAACGGTCGGGATGGTGATCTCCAGAACCGGGTCGGTGGACGACCGGCCGTACTTCGAGTGATCGAAGGCGCGCTCCACATAGATCGGGTCAGGCGCGATGACCAGCCGCTCACCCACGTGCCCAGCCGGCAGGCGGCTGAATTCCGGCAACCCATCGAGGGCCAGATGCAGCTTCGCGGCTGTGCCCCTGGCACGGATGTGCTGGATCTTCTGGGAAAAACCCGTCTCGAGATTCCGGGCGCCGACCAGCGTCAGGAGCGTCCGCACCGGATCCGCGTTCGACACCACCGTGCCGGCCGCCAGCTTCTCACCACTCTCAAGCTCGACCCCGCAGGCGCGGTCCCCCTCGAGCGTAATCCGTGCCACCGGGCTTGAAGTGCGGACAGTGGCCCCTGCGCGCTCCGCCGCCGCCGCCATGGCCGCGGTGACCGCGCCCATGCCGCCGACAGGCAATCCCGGCGCGCCGTAGTCACCCCCGGCGTTGCCGCCGAGACGGTGCAGCAGCGTCAGCACCGAATTGTTGGAGCGCGGGCCGAGATTTGTGCCCAGCACCGCGTCCAGGGCCAGGGCACCCTTCAGCAGCGGTGTCTCGAAGGTTTCCTCGAGGACATCGAAAATATTGATGCCCACAATCCGCAGGAATTCCCGCATGTCGTCCCGACCCAGTCGCCGGATATCGAGTCCGAGCAGGGCAGCGGCGATGAGTTCAGAACGGCCGCCCCCGGCGATGCGCGGTGGCCGTCTGTTGTTCTGCCTGGCCAGGACGCGGGCGAAGCGCAGCATCCGGGCGTGGTACTCGCGGAGCGCCGCACGATCCGCCGCGCCGACCTGGCCGGCTTCAACCTGGCCGCCACCGAGCACGAGGTGTTCCCCCTCGGTAGCGAGGGCCACAGTCCGCAGGCTGCCGCGGGCCAGCTTGAGCCCGTGCGACGCAAGATCGAGATCGCGACTGATGCGGTTGTCGAGAAGGTAGAGGAGATGTGCGCAGGCCGACACCCTGAACCCGGGAGCGAACTCGCGCGTGACGGCGGCACCACCAACGTGATCGGCAGCCTCCAGGATCAGCACTTTGCGACCCGCGCGCGCCAGGTACGCCGCGCACACGAGGCCATTGTGCCCGGCGCCCACGATGATTGTCCGCTGGCTGTCAGTCATCGGTCCAGCCCTCCGGCACGGAGTTGGGACGGCGCAGATCCAGCAGGATCTCCCGGGCCGCGTTGGCGCCCGGGGCGGCCATCACGCCGCCACCCGGGTGCGTGCCGGACCCGCACATGTAGAGGCCGTGCACAGGGCCGCGGTACTGCGCGTAGCCCGGGAAAGGCCGGTTGAACAGCAGCTGATCCATGGTGAGCTCACCCTGGAAGATATTGCCCTCCGTGAGCCCCACCTCGCTCTCCAGTTCATGGGGCGTACGCACCTCAATATGGCGAATGAGTTGCTTGAAATTGGGGCTGTAGCGGGCAATCTGCTCAATGACCGTGTTCTTGAATCCATCGCGGTCCACGTCAGTCCAGTCCCGGCCGTGAACCTTGGCGGGCACGTATTGCACAAACACCGACATGAAGTGCTTGCCCGGCGGCGCCATGGTCGGATCGGTGAGCGACGGGATCAGGAGATCGAGGTATGGGTCCTTCGACCAGGTGCCACTTTTCCAGTCGTCGTAAGCCCTCTCCATTCGCTCGAGCGAGTCGATGAAGTGCATGTCCCCGAAGCGCAGGGGGTTGTCGCGCCCCAGCGCCGGGAACTCCGGCAGGCCGTCCAGGGCGATGTTGAGCTTGCCCGATGAGCCGCGGATCTTGAAATTCTTCGCCCGCTTCAGGAATGCGGGACTGAGATCCTTCTCGTCCATCAGCTTGAGGAAGGTGCGCTTCGGGTCGAGGTTCGAAACCACGATGTCGGACTGGAGCTCATCCCCGTTGGCAAGCGCGACGCCTCGGACCTTGCCGTTGCGGACAATGACGCGGTCGACAGGGCAGTCAGTCCGGATCTCACCGCCATGGGCCTGCAAGGCGGAAGCCAGCGCCTTGGACACGGACCCCATGCCACCGCGTGCGAATCCCCAGGCTCCGCTGGAGCCATCCACCTCGCCCATGTAGTGGTGGAGCAGCACGTAGGCCGTCCCGGGCGAGTAGACGCCCAGAGCCGTACCGATAATGCCGCTTCCGGAGAAGTGCGCCTTGACCACGTCGGACTCGAAGTACTCGCCGAGATAGTCCGCGATGCTCATGGTGTAGAAGCGGATGGTGTCGTAGATCACCTGTTCACTGAGCTTGGCGAATTCCCGGCCGAGGAACAGCATTTCGCGCAGGTCCCGCAGCCGGAAGGACGTCGGATCGGGCGGCGTGCGCAGCAACAGGGGCCGGATGAACCGGCACTGTCGCATGACATCCGTCGAATACCGCAGGTATGCATCTGCATCCTGCGGGCTGTGGCGGGCAATCTCCCGGCGCTGCACGTCATGGTCGGTGTAGTTGCCGAGAATGTCGCCGGATCGCGTGAAGGTGACGCCACCGCCGTACGGCACGATCTGTAACCCGTGCCGGGACAGATCAAGATCGCGATAGATCTCCGGCCGTAGCAGGCTGCAGACATAAGAGCAGTTCGAGTAAATCCAGCCTGCGTGGATCTCGCGACTGACCGCGGCGCCCCCGATGTACGGATTTCGCTCGAGAACCAGTACCTTCAGGCCCGCGCGAGCCAGGTAGGCGGCGTTCGTCAGCCCGTTGTGCCCCGCCCCCACGACGATGGCATCGTATTTTGTCACTGAAAACTTCCGCCTAGCTCGCGCAGTGAGCAGCTTTTCGGCTCGGCTGCTGCAAGACCCGATCCACCGCCTTGTCGAAACGCTGGAGCGTTTCGACAAGGCAGCGCTCGTCATGGGCTTCGCAGACAAACCACGGCTCGCGGGAGTCGGGCTCGCAGAGTACGCCGAGGTCATGCAGCTCCGGCGCGAGCGCCTCGTAGAAGGTGTAGTCGCTGGTGGCCCAGTCCCGGTAGTTCCGCGGAGGCGTCTCGCTGAAAAACAATCCACTCATGGATGGGTGCCCCGAAAAGGAGTGCCGGATTCCCCGCTGGGAGAGAATCTGACTGATCCCGGCGCGCAGGCGCGTCCCGTAGTCCGCAATCGTCTGCAGGGCGGGTGTCTCATCCAGGATCTCAAGAGTCTTTTCCGCGGCTGCCAGTGCCACCGAGTGGCAAGTGAAAGTACCCCCGTGCACGACGCCATCCCCGAAGCGACGCATGATGTCCTCCCGACCCGCCACCACGGAGATAGGGTAACCGTTACCCATCGCTTTGGCGAAGGTGCAAAGGTCACCCCTGAAGCCCATGAGTTCCTGCACCCCGCCGCGTGCCACCCGAAAACCGGTCTTCACTTCGTCCACGATCATCACAATGCCGTAGCGGTCACAAAGGGCGCGGGCATCCTGCAGATACTCGCGGGTTGCGGAGATAGAGCAGCAATTGCCCATGATCGGCTCGATCATGAAGGCCGCGATCTCGTCGCCATAAGCTTTGAAGGTGCTCTCCAGCCGGTTGGCATCATTCATGGGAACGGTGTGCAGCAGGCCCCGGAGCATGCCCGGCACTCCCGCGCTGTAGGGCATCACGTGGGGCTCGCCACCCGCCGGATCCCAGTCCTCAATCGGCGTATACCAGAGCGCCGCATCGAATACCCCGTGGTAACCACCCTCCACGACCACATAGGAGTCCTTGCCTGTGAACGCCCGGGCAACACGGAGTGCTGCCATGACCGCCTCCGAGCCGGAGTTTGAAAAGCGCACCAGCTCCGCCGCGGGTACCATGCGCGAAATGCGCTCGGCGACGGCGTATTCCCGTTCAGTCGACAGCGCGAACACGCCGCCGATCCCGATCCCGGCTATCGCAGCCGCATCCACCCGCGGATCGGCATAGCCGAGGATGCAGGGCCCGTAGGCCATCCGGTAGTCGATGTACTCATTGCCGTCGATGTCCGTGAGACGCGCGCCCTTCCCGTGAGCCACGTACAGGGTCTTGTCCTCCCCCCAATAGCGGAAGTTGGACGACACCCCAAGCGGCAGCCGCGATACTGCCTTGCGGAAGTGGGCATTGGACTTTATGAGACTGCGGGTCATGGCCGTGTACACTCCTGATTTGAAGGACAGGCTCCCACAAAACGGCCCGGACTGTCCATCTCGACTGAATAGCCGTTCATTCATTTTGTTGCTGGATTAGAGCTATACTATTGCCATACAAGGCCTTGCCGATCATACATAAGCACCTGCTTTTACGCCTTTTGTGCAGCCAGTCATGAAAAAAACGGTCCGCCGTCGACTAACCGCGCGCCGCACCGCTCCGCCTGAGGAACGGCGCAATCAGCTGATCAAGGCGACGATCCGCTCC
This sequence comes from uncultured Chromatiaceae bacterium, assembly GCA_964391025.1. Lineage (GTDB taxonomy): Bacteria > Pseudomonadota > Gammaproteobacteria > Steroidobacterales > SHZI01. The sequence goes on along the minus strand of CAYMKJ010000143.1, from coordinate 10,216 downwards.
GTGGCGAATCGCGGGCTTGCCGAAACCACGATCGCCACCGTTGCCCGTGAGGCCAATCTCAGCCAGGGCATCATCAATCTGCATTTTCAGAGCAAAGAGCGGCTACTGACCGAGGCGCTGCGTTATCTTGCCGATGAGTATCGGGCCGCGTGCAGGGAGGTGGTGGCGGCGGCGGGGCCATCGGCGGAAGCCGGCTTGACGGCGATGGTCAGCCTCGACTTTCAGGGCCGGGTATGTGATCGCAGGAAGCTGGCGGTGTGGTTTGCATTCTGGGGGGAGCGCAAGTTCCGCCCCACCTATCGGAGGATCTGCGCGGCACGCGACAAGTCCTATGACGACCTCGTCCGCAGCCTGTGCGCGGCGATGTGCGAGGAAGGCGGCTACCCCGACGTGGATTCCACGATCGTCGCCGACGGGCTTTCGGCCCTGACTGACGGACTGTGGCTCGACCTGCTCGTGAGGCCGGAATCCATGAGCCGCGAGCAGGCGCGAAGGATCGCCATGGCGTATCTCGCGGACGCGTTCAGGCGGCATTTCCGGCCGCTGGCCGGACCACGACGGAGGTAACCGGTAATGCAAATTCAACTCGACACCACGGCTCTCGCGTGGCGTGACCGCGCCCGTCAGTTCGCGATCGAGGAACTCATGCCCTGGGAGGTGGAAGCCGAGCTCAACGGAGGCCGCCTGCCCCCGGAGGTCAAGGCGCGGCACAAGCGCAGGGCAATCGAGCTCGGGTTCAGCACCATGGACGTGCCGGCCAGCCATGGCGGTGGCGCCGCGCGCATAGTGGATCAGGTCGCGATGTGGGAACAGCTCGGGATGGTCACGAATGCGCTGTGCTGGTGCTTCTCGGAACCTCACAGCTGGATGTTCGAGGCTTGCAGCGACGAGCAGCTGCAGAGGTACATCCTCCCGCTCATGACCGGCACCCGCAAGGAGTGCTACGCGATCACCGAGAGCGGCTCCGGTTCCGATGTCGATGTTCAGACCACCGCCCGGCGCTGTCCCGGGGGCTATCGCATCACCGGCGAGAAGTGGTATGTCACCAGCGCCAATTTCGCCGATTTCTTCATCGTGCAGGCGAAGCTGGCCGATGGCGCCCATGCGGGCTCCGACACGCTGTTCTTCGTCGACAAGGACCAGCCCGGGATCGAGTTGGTGGGCACGCCGCTGTTCAGCCACACCTTCGGCGACCACCACCCGACGTATCGCTTCAATGACGTCCTCGTGCCGGAGAGTCAGCGCCTTGGCGCTGAGGGCGACGGAATGCAGTTCGCTCACAGCTGGTTCCGCCGTGAACGGCTCATGATCGCCGCCCGCTGCTGCGGGGCGGCCAGCCGGCTGATTCAGGAGGCTACGGCATTCGCCAGCGGGCGCGTGGCGGGTGGCGCAGTGCTGGCCGGTCAGCAGCTGATCCAGGCCATGCTCGCGGACAGCGTTACCGAGCTCTGGGCCGCCCGGCTGATCACCTACGAGGCGGCTGCCGCTCACGATCGCGGCGAGGACCGGAAGTCACTGCACGCGCGCTGTTCGATCGCCAAGTTGTATGCTTCGGAGGCTGCCAACCGGATTGCCGATCGGGCGGTGCAGATTTTCGGGGGACGTGGCTACATGCGCGAGAATGCAGCGGAGCGTTTCTACCGCGAACTGCGGGTGGACCGGATCTGGGAAGGCACCAGCGAAATCCAGCGCCTCATTATCGCCCGCGCCCTGGTCAAACGCGGCCTGGATGGAATGTAGCGCGTGACTTCGCTGCGACTCGTTATGGCCGGCGCGTTGCTCGTTTTGGCGATGGCGGCATCAGGCGCGGAGGAGAAGATACTGAACGTCTTCACGTGGCCGGACTACATCGGGCCCAACACGATCTCCGACTTCGAAGCGGAGTACGGCATCAAGGTCAACTACGATACCTACGACTCCACGGAGATGGTGGAGGCAAGACTGCTGGCAGGCCGGACCGGCAACGACGTCGTGGTTCACGCCGAGCGGTACGCCACACGGCTCATTCCCATCGGCATTTTCCAGCCCCTCGACCGGAGCAAGCTGACGCTGTGGGACAACCTGGACCCCTGGGTGCTCAGTATCCTGTCCCGCAGCGATCCCGGTAACCGCTACGGCGTGCCCTACCTGTGGGGGACCACCGGCTTCGCCTACAACGTGAAGATGCTCCGGGAGCGCATGCCGGGCGCGCCTGTGAACAGTGGCGACATCATCTTCAAGCCCGAGGTCGCCCGCCGTTTCGCCGACTGCGGCATCAGCTTCCTGGATGAACCTACGGACGTCATTCCGCTAGCCATGCTGTACCTGGGGCATGACCCGAACAGCGTCCGGCCAGGGGACCTGGCCGAGGTGGAAGCCATGCTCAAGGGCGTGCGGCCGTACATCCGCTATTTCAGCTCCGCCAAGATGCTCATTGACCTGCCCAACGAAGAAGTCTGCGTCGCCATGAGCTGGTCCGGAGACTATTCGCAGTCCATGCTGCGGGCGCGAGAGGCTGGCAGGCCGGTCGAGCTGGCTTACACGGCGCCGAAGGAAGGCACGGTCGCCTGGTTCGACCTCTGGTTCATCCCTGCCGACGCGCCGCACCCGGGCAATGCCCACCTCTTTCTCAACTACCTGCTGCGGCCGAAAGTGATTGCGGCCATCAGCAATGAGACACGTTACGCCGCGGCGAACCGCAGGGTTACTCCCTATCTGTTGCCCGAAGTGCGCGATGATCCGGCGGTCTACCCGAGCGAGGAGGCGCGGCGGCGCCTTTACCAGGGGTATCTCCACAGCCCGAAAGAGGAACGTCTGCGAACTCGTCTGTGGTCACGGGTGAAGACCGGCCTCTGAATAAAGCTGCAATGAAATCTCCCGACATCGACTCCAGGACAACCGATCCGGCCACCCGCAACCAGACTCCGTGGCGGGCGCCGGAAGGCGTGCCACTCGTGCAGATCCGCGAAGTGACGAAGCACTTCGATGCCGTCACCGCCGTTGACCGGGTATCGCTCGACATCCACCGGGGCGAGCTGTTCGCCATTCTCGGCAGCTCGGGCTGCGGCAAGACGACGCTGCTGCGGATTCTGGCTGGCTTCGAGCAACCGACCTCCGGGAGTATCTTCATCGATGGCGTGGACATGACCGACGTCCCGCCGTACGAGCGGCCTGTCAACCTCATGTTCCAGTCCTATGCGCTGTTCCCACACATGACCGTGGAGCAGAACGTGGCCTATGGCCTCAGGAAGGAACACGTCCCGACGGCGCGGATCCGCGAACGGGTTGCGGAGATGCTTGAGCTCGTCAAGCTGACGCCGCTGGCGCGGCGCAAGCCAGACAAGCTGTCCGGCGGGGAGCAGCAGCGGGTGGCGCTGGCGCGGGCCCTGGTCAAGCGTCCAAAACTGCTGCTGCTGGACGAACCGCTGGCGGCACTCGACAAGAAGTTGCGCGAGCGCACGCAGTTCGAACTCGCCAACATCCAGTATCAGCTGGGCACTACCTTCATCGTCGTGACCCATGACCAGGATGAGGCCATGACGCTAGCCAGCCGGATCGCCGTCATGGAGCAGGGGCGCTTCTCGCAAGTGGGGACGCCGGGCGAGGTGTACGAATACCCAGTCAACAGGTTCGTGGCGGATTTCGTCGGCAACATCAACCTCGCGGAGGCCCAGATCACCCGCGCAGGCGCCGATCGGCTGACGCTACGGTGCGCAGCGCTCGATACGGAGGTCATCGCCCTGTTGCAGGCACCGTCGGCGCAGGAGGCACCGGCCGCTGGCAGCCGGATGTGGGTTGGTGTCCGGCCGGAAAAGATCACGATCAGTCGACAGCCGCCCCAGGACAATGATCGCAATGTACTGAAGGGCGTCGTGTGGGACCTCGGTTACTTCGGCGACCAGTCGCTGTACCGGGTCCGGCTGCCCGGCGGCACCGTTATGCAGGTCAGCGCCCAGAACCTGCACCGTTCGGCTCATCACACCGTCGAGTGGGATGACGAGGTTTACCTCTCCTGGGACATCAGCAGCACGATCCTGCTCCGCGAATGAGCGACGCCAGTACAACCCGCGGCGAGGAACCCCGGCGCTGGTTGCGGCGGGCGGTCCTGCTGCCCTATGTCTGGCTGCTGCTGTTCTTCCTTGCGCCGTTTCTGATCATCCTCAAAATCAGTTTCGCCGAACCCCTGGTAGCCCAGCCGCCCTTCACTCCTCTGCTCGAGTGGGGCGAGAAGGGCTTCCAGGGACTCAGGGTGACCCTGGAAAATTACGCCTTCCTGTTCAAGGACAGCTACTACGGCATCATCTACCTCGCGTCCCTGAAAATGGCCGCCATAAGCACGCTGCTGTGCCTGCTGCTTGGCTATCCCATGGCGTATTTCATTGCGCGCCAACCGCCGCGGCGACGCCACGTCCTGCTCCTCGGGGTCATCCTGCCGTTCTGGATCTCTTTCCTGCTCCGCGTCTACGCGTGGATAGGCTTGCTCAACAATCACGGCGTGATCAACAGCGTACTGCTCAGCCTCGGTGTGATCGAAACACCAATGTCCCTGCTCTACACCGACTTCGCAGTCTACGTCGGCATCGTCTACTCCTACCTGCCGTTCATGATCCTGCCCCTCTACGCAAACCTTGAGCGGCAGGACCTCAACCTGCTGGATGCGGCCGCGGATCTTGGCGCGCGCCGCTGGCAGGGGTTTTTCGATGTGACCCTGCCCCTGTCCATGCCCGGGATCGTCGGCGGCTGCCTCCTGGTATTCATCCCGGCGGTAGGCGAGTTCGTGATCCCGGCGATGCTGGGCGGATCGGACACGCTGATGATCGGCAGGATGCTTTGGGATGAATTTTTCATCAGCCGCGACTGGCCAGTGGCGTCGGCCGTTTCTGTCGTCCTGCTGCTGTTGCTGGTTGCGCCGATGATGTGGTTTCAGCATGTGCAAAACCGCCAGGAGGAGCCCCGGCAATGAAACGGCGGCATGCCTCGCTGCTGACCCTGGTCGTCTTTGGCTACGCGTTCCTGTACGTGCCGATCCTCTCGGTGATTATCTACTCGTTCAACGACTCCCGCCTGGTGACACTATGGGGCGGGTTCTCGGTGCGCTGGTACGCGGAGCTGCTGCAGAACGAGCAAATACTGGAAGCCGCCCTGCTCAGCCTGCGCATCGCCGCCGTGAGCGCCACGGTGGCGACGGCGCTCGGCGCTCTCGCGGCCATTGCCCTGCGTCGGCTCATCCGGTTTCGGGGCAGCCTTCTGCTCAGTGGAATGATCACCGCCCCCCTCGTGATGCCGGAAATCATCACTGGCCTGTCGCTTCTGTTTCTGTTCATTTCGCTGGCGGACCTGACCGGTTGGCCGGCGACGCGCGGCGCAGCAACGATCACCATCGCCCACATCACGTTCTCGATGGCCTACGTGGCCGTGGTGGTGCGGTCGCGCCTGGCCGGCATGGACGAGTCCCTCGAGGATGCCGCCATGGACCTGGGAGGCCGGCCTCTCCGCGTCTTTTTCGACATCACGGTGCCCCTGCTGTATCCGGCCCTCGCGGCCGGCTGGCTGCTCGCCTTCACGCTGTCCCTGGACGACCTCGTGATCTCGAGCTTCGTGTCGGGCCCGGGGGCCACGACCTTGCCGATGCTGATCTTCGCCAAGGTGCGCCTGGGTGTGACCCCCGACATCAACGCCATAGCCACCCTGATCATCCTGATGGTGGCGGCAGGAGTGATCGTCGCCGCGACCATCACCCGGCGCCGCGATCGTGCTGCCCTGCCCGCGCCGCGGCCGGCTAATCTGTCGTCATGACCACCAGCATGGCAACACTCGTGAGCTCCTGCCAGTCCGGCTTCGCGCTGCCCGGGGAGTTCTATCGGAACCCGGAGATCTACGAGACCGAGATCCGGAATATCTTTCTGAAGTCCTGGCTTTATGCCGGGCACCAGAGCCAGATCCCGAGAACCGGGGATTACTTCCTGTTCGAGGTCGCCGGCGAGTCGGTGATCATCGTGCGCAGCGCCGTGGGCGAGGTCAGCGCGCTGCTGAACGTCTGTCGGCACCGCGGCTCGCGGATCTGCATTGCGGCGGCGGGCCACGAATCCCGGCTGGTGTGCCGCTATCACGGCTGGACTTACGCCCTGGACGGCAGCCTGCGCGGCGCGGCTCACATGGCCGGAGAGTTCGAGCGTGGGCTGTATGGCCTGAAGCGGCTGCATGTGCAGGTTTTCATGGGCCTCATATTCATCAATTTCGCTGCGGATCCACCGCCCTTCAGCACCATCGAACAGGACATGGCGGAGCCACTGCGCCCCTATGGGCTCGAGCGCGCCAAAGTCGCTCATCGGCAGAATTACCCGATCGCGGCCAACTGGAAACTCACCGTAGAGAACTACTGCGAGTGCTACCACTGCGCCCCGGCGCACCCAGAATACTCGGTGGGTCACGGCCGGGCGGTGCCAGTTGGGGAATTTGCGGAGCTGCTGGATCAGGTCATGTCGCGTGCCGCAGCGGTCGGCCTCACCAGGCATGAGGTGCGACGGTCCTGGCTCGATGCGGGGGGCCTGGGGATCGAGCGCAGCTTCGAGCGTTACCCGCTCCTGCGCGGGCACCTCACTGGCAGCCGCGACGGCCAGCCGCTCGCTCCTCTCCTCGGTACGCTCCGGGGCTTCGACGGGGGCGCAACCGACCTGCACCTCGGGCCGGTGACCTTCGGCCTGGCCTATTGCGATCATGTGGTCCTGTATCGATTCACGCCCCGGGCTCACCATGCCACGGACTGCGAGATCACGTGGCTGGTGAACGAGAACGCCGAGGAAGGCAGGGACTACTCCCTCGCGGAGCTGACCTGGCTGTGGGACGTGACGACCATCGCCGACAAGATGATCATCGAAAGGAACCAGGCCGGCGTGGATTCCCGGTTCTACGCACCAGGACCCCTCTCGCAGATGGAGGACTTCACCCGGTCCTTCATCCAGTGGTACGTCGAAACGATGCGCCGGACCTGCAGCTAGGCGCAAAGAGCCGGGGTTGCCACAAGGCCATGGGTCCGTTTCTGTCGCCGAAGACGGCCTTCGAAGAGGCCATCGCGTTGATCAACTCGGGCGAACTCGCCCAGGCCGAGACCCTGTGCCAGGCGACGCTGACGACGAGTCCGCGAGACATCAATATCCTCGCCCTGTTCGGCGCCCTCCTGATCAAGCTTAACCGTGCCGCCGAAGCGGAAGCGCACTTGCGCCGGGCAATCGGGCTGGCCCCGACCTTTGCCAAGCCCCACGAAGACCTTGGTTACCTGCTGACGCGGGAACAGCGCGCGGCGGAGGCACTGCCGTATCTGCAGCGCGCCACCCGCCTGGACCCGAAGCTTGAGGACGCCTGGTTTACTCTCGGCAAAGCCCTGGCCCAGCTCGGCCGGGGTGCCGAGGCGGACGAGGCATTCGAGCGCTGCTTCGCGCTGTCCCCGGAGCGCCGTCTCATGGCGCTGGCGGCGGAGCACCAGAAGGAGGGCCGCGTCGACGAGGCCGAGCAACTGTACCGACGCGTACTACGCCACCGGCCACGCAACGTCGATGCCCTGCGACTGCTGGCCGCCATCGCCTTCCGGGCAGGGCGGCCCGACGAGGCCGAACGCCTGCTGGAGCGCGCCGTCGCGCTGGCGCCCGACTTCCTGGCGGCATTCATGGATCTGGGGCGGCTGCGCAAGGAACAGGACCGTTACGAAGAAGCGCTGGCCTGCTTCGAGCGCGCGATCGAACTCGAACCGTCGAGCCCGCAGGCCCATTTTCTGCGGGGCTCGGCACTGGCACCCGTGGCCCTGACCCAGGAGGCGATCGCTGCCTACGAGCGCTGCCTGGACCTGCGGCCCGGCCACGCCGGCGCCCTTCTCGGTCTCGGTCATGCACTCAAGACCGTGGGCCGCCCGCAGGACGCCATTGCCGCCTACCACCAGTGCATCCAGGCGAAGCCGGAAAACGGCGAGTCCTACTGGAGCCTCGCCAACCTGAAGACTTACCGCTTCTGCGACGCCGAAGTCGCGGAGATGCAGTCGCGGCTTGACGCCGGCGGTCTCAGCGCCCAATCCGAGGTCAATTTCCTCTTCGCCCTGGGCAAGGCCTGGGAGGACCGCCGGGACTTCGAGCAGGCCTGGGGGTACTACCAGTCCGGCAATCTGAAGCAGCGGGCAGCAGTCAGCTACGACCCCGTCCAGACCGAAATACTCAATGACCGGTTGATCCGCGTGTTCTCAGCGGATTTTCTCGAGGCCAACCGTGGCGTCGGGCTGGTCGATCCGGCCCCGATTTTCATCGTCGGCCTGCCGCGCTCCGGCTCAACGCTGCTCGAGCAGATCCTGGCCAGTCACAGCCACGTCGAGGGGACCAGCGAATTGCCGTACGTCGGCCGCGTGGCGAGCTCTCTCAACCGCAATCGCGCCGACGGCATCAATTACCCGGAGGCCGTGCAGGAACTGCCGCCAGCCAGTTTCCGCTCCCTCGGCGAGGATTACCTCCGCTACGCGCGGCTGCACCGGCGCGAGGGCATGCCGCGCTTCATCGACAAGATGCCCAACAACTTTCCGAACATCGGCCTCCTGTCACTGATCCTGCCGGAGGCGAAGATCATCGACGCGCGACGCCACCCGCTCGACGCCTGCTTCAGCTGTTACCGCCAGCTGTTCGCGAAGGGCCAGGCGTTCACCTATGACCTGACCGAGATCGGCGAGTACTACCTGCAGTACCAGCGGATGATGGATCACTGGGCGGCGGCACTGCCCGGCCGGGTGCTTACCGTCCAGTACGAGGACGTGGTCGCCAACCTCGAGTCTGAGGTGCGCCGCCTGTTCGAGTTCTGCGCCCTGCCCTTCGAGGACGACTGCCTCCGGTATTACGAAACCGGGCGGCCGGTGCGCACGCCCAGCGCCGAGCAGGTGCGCCAGCCGATCTACGCCAGCGCCATTGGCCAGTGGCGCAACTACGAGCGACGACTGGGCGAGCTCATCACGGTGATCGCGCCGATCCGCGACCGTTACCGGCGCTACGAGTCACCCGGTCAGGCCTGAGACTCCGGCGCCTGCCTGACGCCGGGCGGAATGTAGTCGAAGATGAAGGTGATGCGGTCCATTTCGCCCTTGTTCATGACGCTGTGGACCTTCTGGTTGTTGATCTCATAGGCCTGGCCGACCTCCAGGCGGAAAGGCTGGCCGTCGATCATGAAGCGGACCCGCGGATTGGTGGTGATGGGGACATGGATCCGGTGGCCGGAGCAGAACGACGGATGGGAATCCCGGTGGGGCATGATCCGCCCACCGGCGAGCAGCCTGGCCGCCATGGCACGGATGATCGTGCCCCCGGGGGGATACCAGCGGCGGATGATGTCGTGCATCACCGGGATCGCGACGTGGGCGAGGCGGTCCCAGCCGGGCTGCTTGCTGACCTCCAGCGCCGGCCAGCCAGACACCTCGGCAAACAGGAGCACGATGGAACTCGTCTGCTCGTGCACCTCGTAGTCCTGCTGCCGCGCCTCGTTCTCCTGCCAGGCCACCTCGTCCTGGGCAAGGATGGCCGCCCCGAGGGGCTCCATGGCCACCTGGCCGAAGCAGCGGAGTGGAATGTCGATGTCCATGACCGGACACTACTAGACACCTGCGGGACCGATCAAACGCCCGGTGGCTTGCCGGCACCCCAATCGGGGTTTGCCGGCACGGCGCTGCGCCGTTAGTATCGGGCGAGGCTTCTGGGGAGGGCTGTCGCATGGCGGACACCAAAGGGGAACCAGGCACACGGGGACCAAGGGCCCTGGCGGCGGCAATCTCGGCCGCCGTGACCGGCACCGCCATGGCGCAGGATGCGGGCGGTCTGGAGGAGATCATCGTCACCGCCACCCGGCGCGCCGAGCGGCTCCAGGACATCCCCGAGTCGATCAGCGCCTTCGACGGCAAGGCCATCGCCAGCCGCGGAATGCAGCAGCTCGATGATTACGCCAAGTACGTTCCCGGCCTGTCCCTGGGCATCCGGGAGCCTGGCGGCACGACCATCGTTTTCCGCGGCGTGGCGCCCGCAGGCGCCGAGTTCGGCGCGGTGGCCTCGGCGGGACTCTATCTCGATGAGCAACCCATCACCCTGGGCGGGCGTAATCCCGATCCGCGGCTCATCGACATCGAGCGCCTCGAAGCCCTGCGCGGACCCCAGGGCACCCTGTATGGCGCCAGCTCCCAGTCGGGCACGCTGCGCGTCATCACCAACAAGCCCAACCCGGA
>CAYMKJ010000142.1:0-7413 GCA_964391025.1 uncultured Chromatiaceae bacterium | reverse complement strand
TCAACCTGGGTTGGTGGACCTTCGCCGGGGATCGCGCTCATGACGCCTACGAAGCGCAACTCAATAACTTTCCATTCTCAGACGAGATACTCAAGACCTATATCGGCCCGGACACGACGAGGGACCGAAATCCGGCATTTGATAACAAGACGTTCCTTGTTAGCCCACTGCAAAAGGAAATCCTGGTCGACGCTGCGCAAATGAGCAGCCAATCGCCGTGTCATTGAGCCAAAGTCGGGTTGAGCGGGCACGCGGCGGAATCATCGAGGTGGACGCCGACCAGCTTGTTTCCGATCTAAGCGCCCAGTTGGGATCGCCAATGACCGTGACTGTGGACAGGCGTGCAAGTTTGACCACGATTCGGCCCAAACAGGCGTCGAACCCTTACCAGGCATTTCGACGCCCGTTAACACCATGGCGGATTTCCGCATTCGGCGGCATATTGAGTGGCTACCAGACAGTCGACCGGTAACCATCGTGAGTTCGCTACCCAAAACCAGTACAGCAGAGCGACCCCTCCGCCGGGGCACCCTGCTGGTCCTCTCAGCCCCGTCCGGCGCCGGCAAGACCACCCTCGTGAAGGCGCTGCTCGCCCGGGACCCGAGCCTGCGTTTCTCGATTTCCTACACCACACGACCGCCACGGCCGGGCGAAACGGATGGCAGGGACTACTGCTTCGTCGACCGCGCCCGGTTCCAGCAGATGGTGAGCCAGGAAGAATTCCTCGAGCACGCCGAAGTCTTCGGCAACTGCTACGGCACCAGCCGCACCCAGGTGGAGGTGCTGCGCACCGGGGGCCACGACGTGCTGCTGGAGATTGACTGGCAGGGCGCGCGCCAGATCCGCGCGAATGCGCCGGATTGCCGGACCGTCTTCATCCTGCCGCCGTCGGTTGCCGAGCTGGAACGGCGGCTGCGCAGCCGGGGCACCGACAGCGAAGCGGTGATCCGTCGGCGGCTCGGACAGGCCCTGGACGACATGGCGCACTGGGCAGAGTTCGATTTCGTCATCGTCAATGAAATTCTCGACGAGGCAGTGAACGGACTGATTGCCATCCTGCGCGGTGACAGCGGCCTCCTGGCGTCGACAGCGCCAGTTACAGCGGCGCGCGCCCGGGCGATCCTCGGCCGGTGACAGCGCCGGTCCGGACCTGTCGCCATATGGCATTTGTGCATATGCCGTTGCTCCCCCCGGTGCCGCCGCTCTAGAGTCTGCGCCCCAGATAATCACCGAGAGTCCCGCACCATGGCCCGCATCACTGTCGAAGACTGCCTGACGAACATCCCGAACCTTTTCGAACTGGTCATGGTGGCCGCCAAGCGCGCCCGCCGCGTGGCCAACGGCGCCGAGCCGCTGGTGGACCGGGAGAACGACAAGCCCACGGTCGTCGCGCTGCGGGAAATCGCCGCCGGCCTCGTCACCCGGGATGTGCTGGACGAAGCCGACCTGACCCCGGAAGACCTCATGCCCCGGGAACAGGCCGAGGCGCTCTTGAACCCGCCCATCCAGCTGGACCGCCTGGACGACGACCTGACCGACTGAAGACCTCGCAGAAGCAGCGGCCAGTGGGGTAGACCCCTGGCCGGCGCACACCGTGCCGCACGGTAGCGGCCAGGGGTCTACCCCGATGGCCGCGGGACCCTGCTCAGAAATCACGCCGCAAGCGTGAAATCCCGGCGGCCCTGCACGCTGCCGCAGGTCTAGAATCAACCCATGGATTACGCGGCGGCCATCCTGAATCGCCTGCCCCTGGGCCGCCGCAACAGCGGGCTCAACGGCCTGCTGCACAAGGTCGGGTACCTGCCCAGGCAGCAGCTCAGCGTGATCGCCGATGCCTATGCCTTTAGCGCCGACGCGCACGAAGGCCAGAAGCGCCGCTCCGGCGACCCGTACATCACGCACCCGCTGGCAGTGGCCGGAATCCTGGCGGACCTGCACCTTGACTACCAGAGCATCGCCGCGGCGCTGATGCATGACGTGATCGAGGACACCCCGACCGCCAAACACGAAATCGCCGCGCGCTTTGGCGCCGAAATTGCGTCCATCGTGGACGGCGTCAGCAAGCTCGAAAAACTTAACTTCAGCAGCCGCTCCGAGCTGCAGGTGGATAGCTTCCGCAAGATGATGCTGGCGATGGTGCAGGACATCCGCGTGATCCTGCTCAAGCTCGCCGACCGCCTGCACAACATGCAGACGCTGGACGCCATGCCCGGCGACAAGCAGCAGCGCATCGCCAGGGAAACGCTGGAGATCTACGCGCCCATTGCCAACCGCCTGGGGATCAACGCGGTCAAGACGGAACTGGAAGACCTCGGCTTTCGCCACGCCTACCCGTTCCGCTACCGGGTGCTGGACAAAGCTGTGCGCCGCGCCGAGGGTAACCAGAGGCAGTTCCTGAAGCGGATTTCGGAGCGGCTCAGCAAGGCGCTGGACACCTCCGGCGTGCAAGCCAACGTCACGGGCCGCAAGAAGCATCTTTACAGCATCTACCGCAAGATGACGGCCAAGAAGCACTCGCTGGGCGACATCACGGATGTCTTTGGTTTTCGCGTGGTAGTGGACTCGGTGGACAACTGCTACCGGACGCTGGGCATCGTTCACCAGCTCTACAAACCGATGCCGGGACGCTTCAAGGACTACATTGCCATCCCACGGATGAACGGCTACCAGTCTCTGCACACGAGTCTGTTCGGCCCGAATGGCATGCCCATCGAAGTGCAGATCCGTACCGGGGAGATGGAGCGCATCGCCGAGCGCGGCATCGCTGCCCACTGGCAATACAAGGACACCGACCGGGAGGTTGCCGCGCCGGAAACCCGGGCCCGCGAGTGGCTGGCCAGCATCAGCGAAATGCAGTCCGCTGCGAACTCGGAAGAGTTCATGGAGCACGTCAAGGTCAACCTGTTCCCCGACGCGGTGTACATCTTTACGCCGAAGGGTGACATCCTGAGCTTGCCCAGGGGTGCCACCTGCGTGGACTTCGCCTATGCGATCCACACCGACGTGGGCAACCGGTGCGTTGCCGCCAAGATCGACCGGCGCCTTGTGCCCCTGCGGACGCCTATTGAGAACGGCCAGAGGGTCGAGATCATCACGGCCAAAAGCGCTCACCCGAACCCCAGCTGGGTCAACTTCGTCGCCACCGCCAAGGCGCGGGCGGCCATCCGTCAGTACCTGAAGAACCTGCGCTCTGGCGAGGCGCTGGACCTCGGCCGCCGGCTCCTGGACCAGGCCCTGCGCGACGCCGGAACCCCGCTGCGGAAGATCAGCAACGAACAGATGCAGTCGCTACTCGACGAGTTCGGCCTGAATAACACCAACGAACTGTTCGAACAGCTCGGCCTCGGCGAGCGCCTGGCCCCGCTGGTGGCCAAAGCGCTGCTGCAGTCGCCTGGCGATTCCGCCACGGAGCCGGGCAAGCCAACGCCAATGGCCATCGCCGGCACCGAGGGCCTTGTGGTGTCCTACGCCCGCTGCTGTCATCCAATTCCCGGGGATGACATCATGGGCTATCTGAGTGCCGGTCGCGGCGTGGTGATTCACCGCAATGTGTGCGGCAATCTTGGGGAGTTCCGCAAGCAGCCCAACAAGTGGCTCGCCGTCACCTGGCAAACCGGTATCGAGCGGGAGTTCTCCGCGGAGATCAAGGTCGATGTGGACAACCGACCGGGCGTGCTGGCCGAAGTGGCCGCGCGCATTGCGGATACGGGCTCGAATATTGAACAGGTGGCCATTGACGAAGGCCAGGATGAATCCGCCACCCTGGTGTTCTCATTGCTGGTGCGCGACCGCGGGCACCTGGCGGGGGTGATCCGCGACCTGCGGCGGATGAACGTGGTGAAGAAACTCAGCCGGACCTGTACATGAGCAAGCAAGCCATAGACACGCCGAAAGCGCCCGCCGCCATCGGCACCTATTCCCAGGGCATTCGAGCCGGCGGCGCAGTCTGGCTCTCCGGCCAGCTGCCGCTCGATCCGGCCACCGGCCAGTTGCTGACCGGGGAGATGCGCAACCAGGTCCGGCAAGTCTTCCGCAATCTGGCCGCTGTGGCAGAAGCCGCCGGATCGTCGCTGGACCATGCCGTGAAGGTCACGGTGTTCCTCACGGATCTCAGTCACTTTGCCGTCGTCAATGAGGTCATGGCTGAGTTCTTCACCAAACCCTACCCGGCCCGCGCGGCGATTGGCGTCGCGTCCCTGCCGCGGGGCGCCACCGTCGAGGCGGACGCGGTTCTCGTGCCCTGAAGCCCGCCGAAGATCTGCGTGCCCTGCGCGGCGTCGGCCCCGCCGTCGCTGAACGTCTGGCCCGGCTCGGCGTGGAGCGGCCACTGGACCTGCTGTTTCTTCTGCCCCAGCGCTACGAAGACCGCACCCGGATAGCACCGCTCGGGTCACTCCGGCCCGGGCAACGGGTAGTGGTGGAGGGCGAGATTGCGGTGGCGGATGTCGCCTATCGGCGCCGGCGCAGTCTGCTCGTCCGGCTGGCCGACGGGACCGGGCAGCTGACTTTGCGCTTTTTTCATTTCACCCGGGCCCAGCAGGGGAACCTGGCGGCGGGGACCCGGTTGCGGTGTTACGGCGAGGTCCGCCCGGGCCCTTCAGGCTACGAGATGGTTCATCCCGAGTACCGGGTGCTGGCAACTGGCCAGCCTGCGGCGCTGGATGAGCGGCTGACGGCCGTCTATCCCACCGTCGAGGGTCTCGCCCAGTTCCGCCTGCGAGATCTCACCAGCCAGGCGCTGGAACGGCTCCTGCCGACGCTCACCGACGAGCTGGCCAACGTCGCGCTGCCGGGGCTCCGCCTGCCGGGCCTCATCGACACGCTCCGTTACGTGCATCGCCCGCCTGCCGGTGCGGATCTCCATCTGCTCAGCTCCGGCATGCACCCGTGCCAGCGCCGTCTGGCCCTCGAAGAACTGCTGGCCCAGCATCTGAGCCTGCGGCAGATCCGGGAGCGGGCCCGGGAGGACGCCGCGGTGACTCTCGCCGTGAACAGTGAACGTGCCCGGCAATTGCGCCAGGCTTTTCTCTCCAGCGTCGGCTTCGAACTCACCAGGGGCCAACGCGCGGCACTGGCCGACATCGACGCCGACCTCGGCAGCGGCTGCCCGATGCTGCGGCTGGTACAGGGCGACGTGGGTTGCGGCAAGACCGTCGTGGCGGCCGCTGCCGCATTGCTGGCCGTCGCCCACGGGCATCAGGTGGCCATCATGGCCCCGACTGAATTGCTGGCCGAGCAGCACCGGGACACATTCCGCCGTTGGCTCGAACCACTGGGAGTTACCGTAGCCTGGCTGTCCGGCAGCCTGCGGCAGAAAGCCCGCACCCAGACCTACGCGGCTATCGAGGACGGCACGGCGGAAGTGATCGTCGGCACTCACGCACTGTTCCAGGAGGGCCTGCGCTACCACAGCCTCGCGCTCGTCATCGTGGATGAGCAGCACCGGTTCGGCGTGCACCAGCGCCTCAAACTGATGGACAAGGGCGCCAGTGGGAGCCGGGTCGGGCGCGAATTCAAGCCGCACCAGCTCGTGATGACGGCCACGCCGATTCCCCGCACGCTGGCCATGACCCTCTATGCCGACCTGGACAGCTCCGTCATCCGCGAACTGCCGCCGGGACGCCAGCCAGTAACCACCGTGGCCGTGCCGGACCGCCGCCGTCCCGAGGTGGTGGCCCGCGTGCAGGAAGCCTGCCGGTCCGGCGCCCGGGTGTACTGGGTGTGCCCGCTCATCGAGGAATCCGAGCATCTCGAGTCGGAAGCAGCTGAGCCGATGGCCGCGGCGCTGGCCGAAGCGCTGCCGGACGTCCGGGTGGGCCTCATTCACGGCCGGATGCGGCCTGCCGACAAGGAACGCGCGATGAAAGCCTTCGCCCAGGGCAAGGTCCAGCTGCTCGTCGCCACAACCGTCATCGAGGTTGGCGTCGACGTGCCCGCCGCGACGCTGATGATCATCGAGAACGCGGAGCGGCTTGGCCTGTCCCAATTGCACCAGCTGCGGGGCCGGGTTGGCCGTGGCCGGGACTCGAGCACCTGCGTGCTGCTGTACCGGAGCCCGCTGGCAACCATGGCCCGGGCGCGCCTCGACGTGCTGCGCTCGACCAACGACGGCTTCGAAATTGCCCAGCGGGACCTGGAACTGCGGGGTCCCGGCGAAGTGCTCGGCACACGCCAGACCGGGCTGATGCAGCTGCGGGTGGCCGACCTCGTGCGCGATGCGGACCTCATGCCCCTGGTACAGGATCTGGCCGGGCAGCTCGCCGGCCAACCGGGCATCGCCGCGGAACTCATGCAGCGCTGGATCGGCAGCGGCAACCGGTATGGCGAGGTGTGAGTGAGTAGTCGCTGACGCGAAGCGCGCACTGGGCTTAAGTTAAATCACTGCAAAAGGCCCATTTGTAGAAATTTGGCCTTTTGGCTAGACTGGCCTCCGGACGATTTCCATCCCGTCATCCCGGAGGCGCGCCCATGACCAACTCCCTCAAGTATGTGGCTCTCGATGACCTGTCCCGCACCGCGGCCTCCACGCTGAAGAAGGTGGGCTGGCGGGGCCTGATGGACGAACTGCGAACCCAGGGGCGGCTGCTGATCACCAACCACGAAAAGCCCGAAGCCGTGATCCTGCCGGTGGCCGAGTACCAGGCTTTCATGGAGATACTGCAGCAGTCCGAGGCC
This sequence comes from uncultured Chromatiaceae bacterium, assembly GCA_964391025.1. Taxonomy (GTDB): domain Bacteria; phylum Pseudomonadota; class Gammaproteobacteria; order Steroidobacterales; genus SHZI01. Next base: position 738 of record CAYMKJ010000142.1, on the reverse strand, counting down.
AAGAACGAGGCCGCACTGGCCGGGTTGCGGGAACGTTTCGACGAGCGGCTTGCCGTACTCCAGGAACGTTCGGCCGGCGACAGGCTGCGGGCAGCGCTTAAGCCACCCGCCCGGTTGGGCGGGAAGGTCAAGGCCGGTACCCGGTACTGATGACCCGCCCCGTCCTCTATGTCATCGCTGGCGTGAATGGCGCCGGCAAAAGTTCCATCGGCGGCTTCCTACTCGAACAGCAGGGCCTCACCTGGTTCAATCCGGACACCTTCGCTCGGGAATTGATGGCCGCAACCGGCTGCGATCAGGGCACCGCCAACGGCAAGGCCTGGGTGGAGGGTCTGCGGCGCCTCGAGGAGGCTAGCGCCGACGGGCGCAACCATGCCTTCGAAACCACTCTCGGTGGTACCACCATGACCGAAGCGATTCTCGCCGCCAGCCAGACCCACGACGTGCACATCTGGTTCTGCGGCCTCTCCTCGGTCGAGCAGCACATCGGCCGAGTTCGGGCCCGGGTGGCCGCAGGAGGCCACGACATTCCCGAGGAGCGGATCCGCGAGCGCTATACCCGGGCCACTCTGAACCTGATCAAGCTCCTGCCGCACTCGGCCGGCGTGGTCGTCTACGACAACAGCGTGGACGCCGGTGCGGGCAACACCGTGCCGGATCCGGTGCTCGTGCTCCAGGTTGAGAACGGCCAGGTCCGCTGGCCAGCTGCCGACGACCTCGACACGCTGGGCCGGACGC
>CAYMKJ010000141.1:0-20483 GCA_964391025.1 uncultured Chromatiaceae bacterium | reverse complement strand
TATCAGTGGTGGCTCTCTGTATCGCAAGTCCTCATTCCTCGTGGACGCGCTTGGCAAGCCGGTGTTGGCGAGTCGCGTCACCATCGACGAGAAGCCTCACCTGCGCAAGGCGCTGGCCAGCGCCCCGTTCGACGACGAGGGCGTGGCGACGACGGAGCGGCGGCTGGTGGATGCCGGCGTGCTCGGTGGCTACCTGCTTGGCAGCTACTACGCGCGCAAGCTCGGCATGCAGTCCACGGGCAATTCGGGCGGCGCTCACAACCTGGTGGTGCACAGCACCGGCGAGAGCTATGCCGACCTGCTGCGGACCATGGGCAAGGGACTCGTCATCGCCGACCTGATGGGCAGCGGCGTCAACCCGGTGACCGGCGACTACTCGCGGGGTGCCAGCGGCTTCTGGGTGGAGAACGGCCAGATCCAGTACCCGGTGACGGAGATCACGATTGCCGGCAATCTGAAGGACATGTTCCGGGGGATCCTCGGTATTGGCAATGACGTGGACCGGCGGGGCGGGGTGCTGACGGGATCGATTCTGCTGGAGCAGATGACGATTGGGGGGAGTTGAGCTACCCCCGCAACCAGGGCTTTAAGCCTTCCTATCCCTCACGTCAAAACGTCAGGGCTGGTGGCCATTCTGTCGACCATTTCACGGTCTGGTGGCGCCTGTTGCCATTATGTTGCGAGTGTCCGTTGTGGACCGATCGACAGATCGCCTGGGGCACCCACTATGCGGCGCACGAATCTCCTCGCCAGTACGCAGACGATGCGACTGACGGAACTGCACACTCAGTCTGCTTTCTACACACCACTCGAAGAGCGATTCGAGCGGATTGCGCGCCTGGCCAGGCGCCTGCTGCGCGTCCCCGTCGCGGCCATCGAGCTGGTGGAGGAGACACGGGTATGGTTCAAAGCGGTGGAAGGCTGGAACATCACCGAGTTGCCGCTGGAGTCAACGTTCAGCGGTCGCGTCGTGGGGCTAGGCACCGCATTGACGATCGAAGATGCGTGCGCGGATGCGCAGTTTGCTTCCCATCCACTGGTGGCGAAAGGGCCGAAATTCCGCTTCTACGCGGGCCTTCCCTTGCTAGGTTCACGGAGAGAGGTCATCGGCACTCTGTCTGTCTATGATCTGCAGGCGCGGTCATTGTCGGCCGATGATCTGCAGGCGCTGAGGGATCTTGCTGATATCGCCGAGAAGGAATTGTTGTCCATCGAGCTGCTGGATGCCCAGGCGCAGCTGGTGCAGAAGCTGGGCGCCACCCGTCGTCGCGCCAGTTTAGATGCCCTGACCAAGGTTTGGACGCGGGCCGCCGGGGAGGCCTTGCTCCGCGTGACGTTGGAACAGTCGATGCAGCGACGAACCCCGATTGCGGTCGGCATGCTCGACATTGACCATTTTAAGAACATCAACGACGAGTTCGGACACCCGACGGGGGATCGCGTGCTTCAGCACGCCGTCAAGGCAGTCGTCGGTGCGTTGCGGGACCAGGATACGATCTGCCGATGGGGGGGTGATGAGTTTCTCCTGATCCTGGAGGATGTCTCGGAAGACGACCTGGCGGCTATCGCGGCTCGCATCAGTGAACGGGTGCGACTCTCCAAGATCCGCAGCCGAACCGGCTTCGTTCCGATCACGGTCAGTATAGGGATCACCGTGGCCATCCCCGACGGCGACAGCCTTGAGATCGGCGGTTGGATTGAGCGCGCTGACCTGGCGCTGCTTCGCTGCAAGAAGCGTGGTCGAGACGCCGTGGTGATTGATGCCCCAAGCTGGCCGCCGGAGCAACCCAGTTTCGCGATTACAACCGCAGCCACCCTAGCCGGTCAGTAGCTCCAGTGCCTGCCGATACTTCTCCGTGGTCCGCCGGATCACGTCCGGCGGCAGCTTTGGTCCCGGCGCCTTCTTGTTCCAGTCGAGCGTCTCCAGGTAGTCCCTGACGAACTGCTTGTCGTAGCTCGGGGGGCTGATGCCGGTGCAGTACTCCGCCGCAGGCCAGAAGCGGGAGGAGTCGGGCGTCATCACCTCGTCGATCAGGTAGAGTTTGCCGGCGTCGTCCAGCCCGAACTCGAACTTTGTGTCGGCGATGATGATGCCGCGGCTTCGCGCATAGGCCGCACCTTCGGCGTAGACGCGGATCGCCAGCGTCCGGACCTGCCGGGAGAGTTCGGCGCCCACCAGCTTCTCGCACTCCGCGAAACTGATGTTCTCGTCATGGTCGCCGGCCGCTGCCTTGGTGGCTGGAGTAAATAGCGGCTCCGGGAGCGGTGCCGCAAGAGGGAGACCAGCCGGTAGTGGGATGCCACACACCGTACCGGTCGCCTGGTAATCCTTGTAGCCGGAACCGATGAGGTAGCCCCGGACCACGGCCTCGATCGGCAGGGGCCTCAGCCGCCGCACCACCGTGGCCCGTGACGCCACCGTGGCCCTTTCCACCGGATCGGTGATGATTGACTCCAGTGGCAGGTTGGCGAGGTGATTGCGGACGATGCCTGCGGTACGGCCGAACCAGAAGTTCGACAGCTGCGTAAGGACCTCGCCCTTGCCTGGAATTGGATCGGGCAAAACCACGTCGAAGGCTGACAGGCGGTCCGTGGTGATGATCAGCAGATGCCGGTCGTCCACCGCATAGATGTCGCGGACCTTGCCTTGACTGAGCCGGGGGAGGGCTGTCAATCTCGATTCGTACAGTGCGTCAGTGCCGGTGCTCCGGGTCATTACCCGGATTCTAGCAGCGCCCTCCGCGCTTGCCCCATTCCGAATCAACGCAGACACCTAGAGACCACGGATGGCATGGATTGGCAAAGTTGGCGGAGGCATCCTGGGCTTGATCGTCGGTGGGCCGGTGGGCGCCTTGATCGGCAGCGCCCTGGGTCACCAGTTCGATCGCGGGTCGGGCCGCCTGGGCTCCCTGGGCTATGACGGCCTGAATGCTCCGGGTTACGGCGTCACCTACTCCGCAGACGACCGCCAGCGCCTGTTCTTCCAAACGGCTTTTTACGGGCTCGGTGCGCTCGCCAAGGCAGATGGCCGGGTCTCCGAGCGCGAAATCGAAGCGGCGCGCAACCTGATGTTGGAAATGCGTCTGCAGCCCGAGGCCGTCCGTCGGGCCATCGAGTGCTTCGCCGAAGGCAAGAAGGCCGACTTTCCCCTGCGTGATCGTGTGCTGCTACTCCGCCGGGTCTGCGGTCGCGAACCCGAGCTGCTGCGGACCTTCCTCGAGATCCAGATGGAGTTCCTGCTGGGCAAACCGGCTATCAGCAGCGCAGAACGCACGTTGCTGCTGTCCATGGCAGACACACTCGGCGTGGGGCGCCTGGATCTGGCCCACCTGGAAGCGGTGCTCCGGGCCCGCCGGTCCTTCCGCCAGCAGCGGCCTGTTGCATCGCCCGGGCAGACGCTGGGGGGCGCCTACCGGGCCCTCGGGCTCGAGGCGACGGCGACCGACGCGGAAGTGAAGACAGCCTATCGGCGTCTCATGAATCAGCACCACCCGGACAAGCAGGCCGCCCGCGGACTGCCGGAGTCCATGCTCGAAGCCGCCAAGGAACGCACCCACGAGATTCGTGCGGCCTACGAACTGATTCGTGAACAGCGAGGGATGAAGTAGGCGGCTATGCCGCCTCGGTGATACCAGGCCCGTGCTATATTTTTCCGATGCCAACCCCACTCATAGCCCCATCCATCCTCTCCGCTGACTTTGCCCGTCTGGGCGAAGAGGTCGAGGCCGTGCTCGCCGCGGGCGCTGACGTCATTCACTTTGACGTGATGGACAACCACTACGTCCCGAGCCTCACGATCGGGCCGCTGGTGTGCGCGGCGTTACGCAAGCGGGGCATCAAAGTCCCCATCGATGTGCACCTCATGGTGAAACCGGTCGACGAACTGGCCCGCGCTTTCGCCGGAGCGGGTGCCAGCTGGATCAGCTTTCACCCGGAAGCGAGCCAGCACGTGGACCGCACGATTTGCCTCATTCGTGAGCTTGGCTGTAGTCCGGGCCTGGTGCTGAATCCGGCCACGCCGCTGGATTGCCTGGACTTCACCCTGTCGAATCTGGACCTGGTGCTGGTGATGTCCGTGAACCCCGGGTTCGGCGGGCAGGCATTCATTCCGGGCAGCCTGCCGAAGCTCAGGGCTGTCCGGGAGCGCATCAGCAAGCTCGGCAGGCCGGTGCGTCTGGAAGTCGATGGGGGCATCAAGGCCGACAATATTCGCCAGGCGGCGGAGGCGGGGGCCGACGTGTTCGTGGCCGGGTCGGCAATTTTCGGCAGCAAGGACTACGCGGCGACGATTCGCCGGATGCGGACCGCGTTGCAGGGATTGTCCCCGTAGGAGCGCCTTGAGGCGCGACGCAAATCTATCGCGCCTGAAGGCGCTCCTACAGGAGACGTTCTAGAGGCCGACGGCCTTCAGCTTTGGCTTCGGTCGGGCGTTGTACACGACGATAGTCTTGCCGGTCGCCGTGATCAGGCCCTGTTCCTCGAGCACCTTCAGCACGCGGCCAGCCATCTCCCGCGAGCAGCCGACCAGGCGTGACAGCTCCTGGCGGCTCACCTTGATCTGCATGCCATCGGGATGCGTCATCGCGTCGGGTTCGTTGCAGAGGTCCATGATCGCGTGAGCCACACGGCCCGTGACGTCCACGAAGGCCAGGTCGCCGAGCTTGCGGTTGGTTCGGTCGAGGCGGGTGGCGAGCTGCGTCGCCAGTTCGAAGACCAGGCCCGGACTCTCGCTGGCGATCTGGCGGAAGCGGGGATAGGTCATCTCGGCAACCTCGGAGCTGACGCGGGTTCTCACCCAGGCGCTCCTGGCGGGCTGTTCGTGGAACAGGCCCATTTCACCGAAGAACTGGCCCTTGTTCAGGTACGCCAGGACCATCTCGTTACCGTCTTCATCCTCGATCATCACTTCGACGGAACCGTCGATGATGTAGTAGAGGCTGTCCGGCAGATCGCCCGCGTGAATCATCACGGTCTTGCTTGGGACGGTGCGCACGCGACAGTAGGTCAGGAAGCGGTTGATCGCCGGAACATCACTCAGAGCCTTGCCAGTAACAGCCATTGCAGTCTCTCCCCAATAAATCCGATTAAGCCTAAATCCGTTTGAGCCCAGTTCCTTTGCCCCGGAAAAACCCGAACCCGAGCGAGGAATATGTTGAATCAGGACCTACGGTAGCCGATGCCCGAGGCAGCGTGAACTGGCACCTTCCGGAACTGTGAAGCCCCTCACAAAGATCGGGTCGGGATCGTCAAGAGTCGGCCGCGATCGCCTTTGCTAGAGGCGGTGGGCGACGGTGGTCATGACCCTTGCCACGAGCCGCATGGCAGCCCGGGCCGGCGGCGGGAGGTCGGTGCCGCCCAGTTCCCGGGCCTTGGCCCCGTGGGCGGCTTCGTCCGCCCGCATCTGGCGGAGAATTTCCCGGCTAGCCAGGTCCGACCCCGGCAGCTGGTCCAGGTGCCCCGACAGGTGCTCTTCCACCTGGCGTTCTGTTTCCACCAGAAAGCCCAGCCCCGTCGACCTGCCGAGCAGGCCGGCTGCCGCCCCGAGCACAAAGCTGCCGGCGTACCAGAGCGGACCCAGCAGACTGGTACGACCGCCGAGTTCGCTAATCCGCTGCTGGCACCAGGCGAGATGATCCTGCTCGTCCCGGGCGGCGTCCAGGAGGCTTTGCCGGATGCCGGGATCCCGGGTGGTGAAGGCCTGGCCGCGGTAGAGGGCCTGGGCGGCGACTTCACCCGCGTGGTTCACGCGCATGAGGGCGGCGCCGGCCGTTTGGTCATTGGCCGACAGGGGCGCAGCCGCAAGGCCGGATGCCGGACTGGGTCGTGCTGCCGGGGCCACTGCCGCCAGCGTTCGCAAGCCGGTATCGATCTCCGTCAGCAGGGCGTCGAGCAGGTGGACGAGGGCCATTGCCGCGATTATGGTAGCGGGCCGCGATTCCGGGCAACCCGGCGATGGCGTTCCATATTCCAACAGGGAGAACCAAGGATCGCTGGCATCAAATCCTCGGGGCCACGGCAGTCGGCACGAGCAGTGCCGCTGACCGGGACTCGGAGTCCGTGACCACTGCAGAGGCCTACTGGGCGGGATTCCAGTCCCAATACGACCTTAGTGAGCATCAGAACGAGGGGGTTGGCGTCCTGCGCGGTATCTACACTTGGAAGATCAGCAAGAACGCCGCTTTTGTCCAGAAACTGGCGGTCCTGTCCGGGTCGACTAACACCGACACCACGATCTCGCTGGAATACGGCTTCTAGCCGGGCCTGGCCAGCCCCAGGGACCCCCGGGCTGGCCGGGGTCCGGGTCCGGACCCCGGCCACCGCCTGCCTGGGGTTTGAAAAAACCCCGCCAGCCGCCTACACTTTGCGGCCCGCCAGAGGCTAACCGGCTTGCCGGACCTAGGGCAAAGGTTTCCAACAGCTCCAAAGAACGACAGGTTTCAGATGGGCACGTTTTCTGCCAAATCCCATGAGGTGCGGCGTGGCTGGTACGTGGTAGATGCCACGGACCGTACGCTGGGCCGTCTCGCGTCCGCCATCGCTTTCCGGCTGCGTGGCAAGCACAAGGCCGAGTTCACGCCCCACGTCGATACCGGCGATTACATCGTCGTGGTCAACGCCGCCCGCATCAAGGCGACGGGCAACAAGCTCAAGGACAAGCTCTACCGGCACCACACGGGCTACGTGGGCAACCTGAAGACCACCACGCTCGGCAGGATGATGGAAGAGCATCCCGAGCGCGCCCTGATGAAGGCCGTGAAGGGCATGCTGCCCAAGAACAGCCTTGGCGCCACGATGCTGAAGAAACTCCGCGTTTACGGCGGCGGCGAGCACGAGCACTCGGCCCAGCAGCCTGAGCCGCTCAAGTTGTAAACCCCCAAGCTGTAATTGCATCCCCGAACCCGACCACAGAACTCGACCAGGCAGGCAACAACCTCATGGCCACGCAGCCCCAACAGTACTCCGCCACCGGCCGCCGCAAGTCCTCCACCGCACGGGTCTTTATCCGCCGCGGCAAGGGCGACATCACCATCAACAGCAAGCCGATCGACGAGTTCTTCGGCCGCAAGACCTCCCGCATGATCGTTCGTCAGCCCCTGGAGCTGACCAAGATGGATGGCCAGTTCGATGTGGTCGTGAATGTGGCAGGGGGCGGTATGACGGGCCAGGCCGGCGCCATTCGCCACGGCCTCACCCGCGCCCTGATGGCCTACGACGAGAGCCTCCGTCCCTCGCTGCGCAAGGCGGGTTACGTCACCCGCGACGCCCGCGAGGTCGAGCGCAAGAAGGTCGGTCTGCGCAAGGCACGTCGCGCGACGCAGTTCTCGAAGCGCTAGCGTCTACGCCTCTGCCGGCTGGGAAGGCGGCGTGCTTATAATGCGTCCTGCTCACTGGGGGATCGTCCAGCGGTAGGACATCGGACTCTGACTCCGAGAACCTAGGTTCGAATCCTAGTCCCCCAGCCACTTTCTAGCGACGATCCAGGCGTTTCACGCCGCTGTCGTCGGCCATCAGAATCACGTCGGCCGGTCGATTGGCGAACAGGCCGACGGTGACAATCCCGGGGATCTGATTCAACCGGGTCTCCAGCTCAGGCGGGTTGGTGATCTGCAGGTTGTGCACGTCCAGGATCTGGTTACCGTTGTCGGTGACGAAGTTTTCGCGCCAGACTGGCTGCCCCCGCAGCTTCACGAACTGCCGGGCCACATAAGAGCGGGCCATGGAAATGACCTCGACCGGCAGGGGAAACTTGCCGAGGGTTGCCACCCACTTGCTGCCGTCGATGATGCAGACGAACTTGCGGGACGCCGCCGCCAGGACCTTTTCCCGGGTCAGGGCGCCGCCGCCGCCTTTCACGAGGTGAAAGTGCTTGTTGGCCTCGTCGGCGCCGTCCACATAGAGGTCCAGGTCGCCGGCCTCGTCAAGCCCCACAACCTTGAAGCCATGGGCCCTGAGCCGCGCTTCCGTAGCCCGTGAGCTGGCCACGACGGCCGCCAGGTCGCCTTGAAAAGGGGCAATTTCGTCGATGAAGAGGTTGACCGTGGATCCCGTTCCGACACCGAGCGCCATCCCCGGTTTGATGAATTCAATGGCAGCCCGGGCGGCCTGCAGCTTGCGGCTGTTCTGGTCCATGTATCAGATGGTACCGGGTGTGGCGTTTGGCAGCCAGATTGCCCAGCGCCAGAACCGGGACATCTCCACCTCGCCAAAAAAAGTGCCCGCCAAAGGCGGGCACTGACCGTCGCGTATCTCCTCTTTCGAGGATCGGCGTGAGACTCTATCGAGTCTCACGCCGACGCGCATCTCTAACGCTTTTTCTTTGCAGCCTTCTTCTTGCCCTTCTTCGCAACTTTCTTCGACGATTTCTTCGTAGCCATAGTTTTAGTCTCCGTGTCGGGGTAGACGGGGCTGAGTATATACAACAGTTGGAAAAATTCCAGCAGGGGGGGATTTTATCCTTGACTTCGGTTGCGAGCAGGCCACAACTTACGAGAAGCGATAGGTCGTCGCTTCCGTGACGACTGCGTCGAGGCGCACGTCCCACTCTCCTGCGGGCAGCACTACAACCTTCTGCATCTCGAACGCGAGTGCCACGAAATATGGTCGGCGCGCGCACGAGCGGCGCATCAGAAACGCTAGCGCGCGGTCGTAGTAGCCGCCGCCCATGCCGAGGCGCTGCCCCTGCGTATCGAAGGCCACGAGCGGCGCGATGATCACGTCGAGCTGACGGGCAGTGCGCCAGCTGCGCACCGGAGTGACCGGCTCCAGGATGCCGAAGCGATTGGGCCGCAACTCCGAGTCAGCGTCGAACGGCGCGAAACGCAGCCTGGCTCCCGCGATCACTGGCAGGAAAACCGCCCGGCCGCGACGCCACGCCTGCGCGGCGAAGGGAGTGCAATCGAGTTCACCACCCGTCGGGAGGTACAGGGCCAGGGTTCGGGCACCCGTCAGAATGGGCAGGGACCAGAGCCGATGCACGGCGCGATGGGCGGCTGCGTGGGCCTCCGTGGCGGGTAGCGCCAGGCGCTTTGCGCGGATCTCGCGACGGAGACGGGCTTTTTCAACCGGATTCTCCCCGGATTTGTCGGCGGGTTCTTCGCTGGTGGGGTCTGTGGGCATGCCACTGGTCGGGTAGGAGGCGGTCTCTCCCGCCTGTGCCGGTGCGGCCTGCTGCTCTCAGACCAAGAGCATCAGGTGGGACCAGACGCGGCAGAGCAGGCTTCCCGCCCAGGTTTGTTGTCCTGAGCGGTCATGCACAAACTGCCGACAGTACAAGATCCCGAAAGCGCGATTAAGGGTCGAGAGACCTATCAAGCCGCTGTCGAACACCGCAGGAGAGACCGACTTAAGTATATCCGCTGTCTGTGAGAAAAATGTGACGCAGGTGGCCCTGGAACATGACCCGGGAATCAGAGGTCCAGCTGACGGCCGGATTGCAGGGCACCCTCGACCCGCTCCCGCATCGCCTGGAGGCGCACCTTGGCATCCCCCTCGAGTAGCTCGCCGCGGCCGCGCGAACGCAGCAACTCATTGGCCATATTCAGTGCCGCCATGACCGCGATCCGATCGAGGCCAATGACCTTACCGGTGTCCCGGATCTCCCGCATCTTTCGGTTCAGCATCTCGGCGGAATCCAGCAGTGCCGCACGCTCGCTCGCGGGGCAGGAGATCTGGTATTCCTTCTCGAGAATCTTGATGTTGACCTGCGTGGGGGGTTCCTTCACGAGCCGTGCTCCATGGCTTTCAGGCGGCCAATCATCGCCTCGACGCGCGCCCGGACCTGTTCATTCTTCTGCAACAGGGTGGCCCGCTCGGCAATCAGGTTGTCCTGCCGCTGGCGCAGCGACCGGTTCTCCTCTTTCAGCTGGCTGGTGATCACCACGAGCTCGTCCAGCCGGCGCTCGAGGCGCTCCAATTCCCGTGTAAACGTCTTTTCCAATGACTCGGTCATGAAGTCAATATAGTGTCACCCCACGGCCAGGGTCAAATGTAGTGCGGCTCAGCGCGGTCCTTAGGATAAATGCCGGTCCCGGAAGATGTTAAAAGCCCCGACGACTACTGATTTTCCGTCTTTCGACGTCATCGACGCCGTCCTCCGTCGCGCGGAGGCGCCCACCGATGCGGCCGAAGCCCACGGGAGCCTTTGCGGCCTGGTTTGCGGGTTGGGCGACAGCGGCCAGTCCGCCTGGCTGGCCGAAACCCTTCCTGATGGCCAGGCTGATGGCCAGTTGAACGCCGCCGTTGCCGAACAGACCGGGGCAGTGCTCAAAGCGCTGGCGTTCCGCACTTGTGTCGCCCTGGAAGAGGCCGAAATGACCTTTCAGCCCTTGCTTCCTGACGATGCCGAGCCGCTGGTGCAACGCGTTGACGGTCTGGCCCAGTGGTGTCAGGGTTTCAACCACGGGCTGTTTGTGGCAGCCCGCATCGGCGATGCCGAGGCGGAGCTCCGTAGTGGCAATACCGCCGAAATCGTCTGCGACTTTGCCGACATGGCCCAAGTGGCGGTCGGCGACGAAGAGCCCGACGCGGAAGGTGAAGCGGCTTACGTAGAGCTTGTTGAATACGTCCGCGTCAGCGTGCAGCTGGTGTACGAGGAGTTTACCGCGGTCCGGCAGCGCGTTCAGTCTGCTGCCAGGCACTGAAGAGCCCACCCATGAACACCGACGAATTCCCCCGCCGTCGGCGGCAGCTGATGCGCATGATGGGCAAGGGCGCCGTGGCGTTACTGCCCGCTGCCCAGCCCCGGTTGCGCAGCCGGGATGTCCTGTACCCCTATCGCCAGGACAGTGATTTCTACTACCTCACCGGCTTTGCCGAGCCCGACGCGGTGGCGGTGCTGGCGCCCGGGCGGCCCGAAGGGGAGTACCTGCTGTTCTGCCGGGATCGCGACCGGGAGAAGGAGACCTGGGACGGTACCCGCGCGGGTCCCGGGAATGCCGTTACCCAATACGCCGCGGATGCCGCCTATCCGATTGGTGCGGTGGAGGAATTGCTGCCCAGGATCGTGGGTGCCTGCGACCGGGTGTTCTACACGATGGGCGCACGCCCTGATTTTGACCAGCGCCTGATCAGCTGGGTATCCCGGCTCCGGACGCATGGTAGTGCCGGGGCACACACGCCGGACGAGTTCATCGCGCTCGATCACTTCCTGCATGACCTGCGCCTGTACAAGAGCCGTGAGGAGATCGGGACCATGCGCCGGTCCGCCCGGATCGCGGTTCAGGCCCACCGGCGGGCGATGAGCATGTGTCGCCCGGGCCTCTTCGAGTACCAGATCGAAGCGGAATTCATGCACGAGTTCCGCACCCACGGTGCGCAGCCCTCCTACCTGCCGATCGTCGGTTCCGGCGCGAATAGCTGCATCCTGCACTACCATGCGAATAACCGGCGGATGGAGGACGGGGACCTGCTGCTGGTGGATGCCGGTTGCGAATACGACTACTACGCCTCCGATGTGACCCGCACATACCCCGTGAATGGCCGTTTCACAACCGAGCAGCGCGCCATCTACGAGGTGGTGCTCGACGCCCACGAGGCTGCCCTGGCCGCTGTCGCGCCCGGAAATTCCTGGAGTGAGCCCCACGAGGCCGCGGTTCGCGTCGTAACGAAGGGTTTGAAGAAGATCGGCCTGCTGGAAGGCTCGTTGCCATCGCTGATCCGGACGCGGGCCTACCAGAAATTCTTCATGCACCGCACGGGTCACTGGCTGGGGATGGATGTACACGACGTGGGGGACTACAAGGTCGCCGACCAGTGGCGCGTGCTGGAACCGGGCATGGCGCTTACTGTCGAACCCGGCGTGTATATTCCGCCGGGCACGCGGGGAGTGGCCAAGCGCTGGTGGAACATCGGCGTCCGCATCGAGGATGACGTGCTGGTCACCCGCGAGGGTTCCGACGTACTGACCCGGGATTTGCCCCGGGACCCCGACGTACTCGAAGCCATGATCGGCGCGTCTGCGCAATGACGGCCCTGGACGAAGCCGCGCATGCCGACTGCGACGTGCTCATAGCGGGCGGTGGCATGGTGGGTTCCAGTCTCGCCGTGGCCCTGGCCGGGCTGCCATTGCGGGTGACGCTTGTCGAGGCGATCCCTGCCGGCAGCCCGGGGCAGCCGAGTTTTGACGCCCGCACTACCGCGCTGTCCCGGAGCAGCCGGCACATTCTTGGGACGCTCGGGATCTGGCCTGCTGTGGCCAAACACGCGGCCCCGATCCGGAAGATTCACGTTTCGGAGCGTGGCCGGCTGGGGACGACCGTGATCGACGCGGACGAGGAAGGGGGGGAGGCTCTCGGTTACGTCCTCGAAAACCGGCTGCTGGGCGCGGCCCTGTGGCGCGCGCTCGATGACAGACCTAACGTCACGGTGCGCTCGCCAGCCACGGTGACCGGGGTCGAGGACTCGGTGGCTGCTCTGGAAGTGCGCGTCGAACGGGGCGGCGCGAGCACCACGCTCCGCACGCGGCTGCTGGTCGTGGCGGATGGTGCCCGCTCACCGCTGCGCGAGTTGCTCGGAATCACTGCGCGGACGCGACCCTACGAACAAACAGCAATCGTCGGCAACGTGGCCGTGGAGGGCCCAGATTACGGTCTGGGCCAGGACGCGATTGCCTACGAGCGTTTCACCCCCGATGGCCCACTCGCCCTGCTGCCGGCGGGTGGGGGCAAATACGTCTTCGTCCTGACGCGACCGGCAGCCGTTGCCGAAGCGGTGGCCGCGTTGCCGGACGCGGCGTTCCTCGCGCTCTTGCAGCGGGAGTTCGGGTTCCGGCTCGGCCGCTTTCAACGGGTCGGTGTGCGCAGCAGCTACCCCCTGGAACTCGTTGAGGCCGATGCCGTGACGGCGCACCGGGTTGCGGTCATCGGGAATGCGGCCCACGGGCTGCACCCGGTGGCCGGGCAGGGCTATAACCTCGGCTTGCGGGATGCCGCGGCGCTGGCCGAGGTGCTCGCGGAGGAAGCGCGGCAGACCCACAGAGTGCCCGATCCGGGCGGCACGTCGCTGCTGGCTGGCTACGCCACCTGGCGCCGGCCGGATCAGCGCAAAGTGGTGGCCTTCACGGACGGTCTGATCCGGCTTTTCGACCGGACCGGTCTGGGGCCCCTGCGTGGCCTGGGCCTCCTGCTGTTCGATACGGCCCCGGGGGCCAAGCGGTTGCTCGCCCGGGAGACCATGGGCCTCGCCGGCCGGCGTTCGCGGCTGGTCCGGGGCCTGCCCTTGTGAGCCGACAAGCGACCAAACGTGTGACCGATCATGACTACGACGTGCTGATCATCGGTGGCGGCATCGCGGGCCTCGCCTGCGCAAGCCTGCTCCGGCATTTCCTCTGTGATCGCCGGGAACCCCTGCGGATTGGTGTGCTCGAAGCACAGGCGCCGCGGCCACTTGCCGCCGACGCGGAGACCGGTCTGCGCGTCTTTGCGATCGCACCGGCGGGCCGGGCGATTCTTGACGCCTGTGGCGCGTGGGCGACACTGCCGGCGGGTAGGGCGTCTCCCTACGAGCGTTTGCGGGTGTGGCAGACGGACAGCACGCCTTTTGGTGCCGGGAGCATCGGCTTCGACGCCGCTGACAGCGGCCTCCGGGAGCTCGGTCACATCGTAGAGCACGACTGGCTCCGGCTGGGTCTGTGGAACGCACTGGCAGATCCGGCCAGCGGGTCCGTCACAGTGCTCACGGACTTGCCGCCTGCCGGGTTGCTGGTAGAACCGGACGCGATGACCGTGCAGCTGGTTGGCGGCAGGGTATTGCGGGCCCGGCTGATCGTGGGCGCGGACGGCGCCGATTCCTGGGTGCGGGAACAGCTCCGGCTGCAGTCCACCGGTCGCGAATACGCGCAGTCGGCTCTGGTCGCCCACGTGAGCAGCGAGCGGCCCCACGAACGCACGGCCTGGCAATGCTTCATGCAACCTGGTCCGGTGGCCCTGTTGCCGCTGGCGGACGGACGCTCTTCGGTCGTGTGGTCGTGCTTCGAAGCCGAAGCGCAAGAACTCGCAGCGCTTCCTGAGCAGGAGTTCGGTGCCCGGCTCGCTGCGGCGACGGGTCGCGTGCTGGGCAAGCTTCGCGTGACCACGCGGCGGCTTGCCATTCCTCTGGCCGTACGCCATACCCATCGTTACACTGGCGCGAGATTTGCCCTGATCGGCGATGCTGCGCACCAGATTCACCCGCTGGCCGGACAGGGCATTAACCTGGGCCTGCTCGATGCAGCCGCCCTGGCCGAGACCCTGGCGTCCCATGTGCTCGGCACGCGCCTGGCGGACCCGGGCGATGCCCTGGTGCTGCGCCGCTATGAGCGCTGGCGCAAGGGCGACAATCTCCTGACGATGGCGGCGATGGAAGGACTGCACCGCGTGTTCACCAGTGACTCGTCGACCCTGACGCGTCTCGCCACCGCAGGACTTGGCCTTGTGGACCGACTGCCGCTCATCAAGCGACTGCTGGCAGAACAGGCGGCGGGATCACCCACCCCCCGGCTTCGGGCGCAGCATGCAAGCGCATAAAAGTCTCGATTTTCCCACTGGCGCTGTACTGAAGGGGGACTGAGCCATGGGACACCAGACACCTCTTTACGACGAACACGTGGCCGCCGGCGCCCGCATGGTGGAATTCGGCGGCTGGGACATGCCGCTGCACTATGCGTCGGCGCTTGCGGAACATCATGCCGTCCGGCAGTCCTGCGGCATCTTTGACGTGTCCCACATGACGGTGGTGGACGTGATGGGCCCTGACGCCACTGCGTTTCTCGGGCGCCTGCTGGCCAACGACATCGGCAAGCTGCGTCAGCCCGGGCAGGGGCTCTACAGCTGCATGCTCAACGACGCCGGCGGTGTGGTGGACGACCTGATTGCCTACTGGACCGGTGATGATCGCTATCGGCTCGTGGTGAATGCCGCAACCCGGACCCAGGATCTGGCCTGGCTCGCCCGCGTCGCAGACCGGGATGACGTCGTACTGCGACACCGGGATGATCTGCTGATGCTGGCCGTGCAGGGGCCCGAAGCGCGCCAGCTGGCCGCGCCCTTGTTGCCTCAGGGTGCCGGGACCGATGCACTGGCCCTGCAGTCCTTCGAGTCCGTATTACTGGACGACCTGTTCGTCGCGCGCACTGGCTATACCGGCGAGGATGGTTTCGAGGTAGTCCTGCCCATACCGGCTGGCCTCGCCTTGTGGAATGCGCTGGGAGCAGCGGGAGCCGTACGCTGTGGTCTCGGAGCACGCGACACATTGCGGCTGGAAGCGGCCCTGAACCTCTATGGGCAGGACATGGATGCGAGCACGTCTCCGCTCACGTCGGCTCTGGCCTGGACCGTGGCCTTCGAGTCTGCAGAGCGGCAATTTCGCGGACGAGCCGCCCTGGAGCTGCAGAAGGCGGCGGGCATAACCGAGAAGTTGACCGGCCTGATTCTCGAGGATCGCGGTATCATGCGGCACGGCCAGCGGGTACTCACCCCGGCCGGCGAAGGCGTGATCACCAGCGGCGGTTTTTCCCCCACCATGGACCGGTCCATCGCACTCGCCCGGGTGCCGGTGGCTGCCGAGGGACCTTGTCAGGTGGAGATTCGCACGGCACTGCGCGCCGCCCGAATCGTGCGCCCGCCCTTCGTCCGTCACGGCCACGTACTGGTCGAATAACAGGCCTAACAGCATGAGAGTCACTGCATGAGCGACGTACCGAAGCAGCTCCAGTACACCAAGGAGCACGAGTGGATTCGCCGGGAGGACGACGGGACCGTCGTCGTCGGCATCACGGACCACGCCCAGCAGCAGCTCGGCGAGCTCGTTTACGTGGAATTGCCGGAGGTGGGTCGGACCATCAAGCCGGGCGATGCCCTGGTGGTGGTGGAGTCCACCAAAGCTGCCTCCGATGTCTACGCCCCGCTTGCGGGTTCTGTTCTCGACGTGAACCCCGCGCTGCCATCCGAACCGGAGTTGGTAAATACGGACCCCTACGGCGCGGGCTGGCTCGTTCGACTGCAACCGGCTGATTCAGGTGCGCCGACCGGGCTGATCGACGCAGCCGCCTATACCGCGTTGCTCGACGCCACCCATTAGCCCACGACAGGACGCTGGTGCCGTTCATTCCCCATACCACCGACGAAACGGCGGCCATGCTGGGCGCCATCGGGGCCCACACGATCGAGGACCTGTTCGACGAAATCCCGGCGCAACTGCGGGTGGACGAACTGGCTGGTGTGCCCGCCGGTCTTTCCGAGGCGGCCATCACCCGCCTGATGCGGGAGCGGGCCGGGCGCAATGTCGCGAGTCTCTGTTTTCTCGGCGCTGGCGCCTACGAACATCACATTCCGGCGGCGGTCTGGGAAATCGCCACGCGTGGCGAGTTCTACAGTGCCTACACGCCGTATCAGGCGGAGGCGAGTCAGGGCACGCTGCAGCTGATCTACGAATACCAGTCCATGCTCGCCGGTCTCACGGGCCTGGATGTTTCCAACGCGTCCCTCTACGACGGGGCCACGGCCTTCGCTGAGGCCTGCCTGATGGCGGTGCGCGGCTCTCGGCAGGCCCGGTCCCGCCGGGTACTCGTCCCCCGGTATGTGAATCCGGTCTGGCGCAAGGTGGCCTTGTCGCTGATGGCAGGGCAGAACGTGGAGCTGGTGGAGCTGGCGGCGTCCGGCGGCCGCACCGATCTCGACGCACTCGCTGGCCTGGACGGCCAGGATTTCGCCGCGCTGTGCATTCCGTACCCGAACTTCCTCGGCGGCTTCGAGCCCGTGGACGAACTCACCGACTGGGCGCATGCCCGGGGCATGCTGGTCATCGCCGCGTGCAACCCCACAGCACTCGCGTTGCTGAAGCCGCCGGGCGAGTGGGGGGCCAAAGGCGCGGACATCGCCTGCGGTGAAGGCCAGCCCCTCGGCATCCCGCTCAGCTCTGGCGGTCCCTATTTCGGCTTTCTCACCTGCCGGAAGGCGCTGGTCCGGCAGATGCCGGGTCGGATCGTCGGCGGCACGGTGGACGTGGAAGGCCGCCCCGGCTTCACGCTCACCCTCCAGGCCCGGGAACAACACATCCGCCGGTCGAAGGCCACGTCGAACATCTGCACTAACCAGGGCCTGATGGTGACGGCGGCAACCATCTACCTGTCCCTGCTGGGCAGCGAGGGCCTCCGCCGGGTAGCCGCCCAGTGCCATGCCAATACATGCGCGCTGGCCAGCGCGCTGACCAGCGTCGGCGGCATCAGCGCGCCCTTGTCGCCGTTCTTCCACGAGGCCGTGCTGACGCTGCCGCGGCCGGTGGCGCCGGTGCTGCAGCAGCTGGCAGCGGCCGGCATTCTCGGCGGCTACGATCTCTCGGCCGATTTTCCCGAACTGGGCCACGCACTGCTCGTCTGTGCCACGGAACTGCGGACGGCCGAGGATATCGCGGCCTATCGGCGGGCTCTCGCCGGGGTGCTCGGTGTGGCGGTCGCGGCGTAATGCGTGAAGCCCTGATCTTCGACCAGTCCCGGCCCGGACGACGCGCGCCTTCCCAGGCGCCGGCCGTCACCGCTGCCACTGATGACTTGCCGGCGGCGCTCATCCGCCGGGCTCCGCCCCCGCTTCCCGAGGTGTCCGAACTGCAGGTGGTGCGCCACTTCACCCGGCTCTCGCAGCTGAACTTTTCCATCGACACGCACTTCTACCCGCTGGGTTCGTGCACGATGAAGTACAACCCGCGGGCCGCGAACAAGCTCGCGATGCTGCCGGGGTTTCTCGATCGCCACCCCCTGGAACCAGGGACTCATGCCCAGGGCTATCTTGAGTGCCTTTTCGACCTGCAGGAGATGCTCAAGGCCGTCACCGGCATGAGCGGAGTGTCCCTCACGCCGATGGCCGGAGCCCAGGGCGAGTTTGCCGGCGTGGCGATGATCCGCGCCTATCACCTGGCCCGGGGCGACACGACCCGCAACCAGATCATCGTGCCCGATGCCGCGCACGGCACGAACCCGGCGACCGCGACGATGTGCGGTTGCGACGTGGTCGAGATTCCCACGGATTCCAATGGGGACGTGAATTTGGACGCACTGCGTCAGGTTGTCGGGCCAAAGACGGCCGGCATCATGCTCACCAATCCCTCCACGCTGGGCGTCTTCGAGCGGCGGATTGTCGAGATCGCCGAGGTGGTGCACGGCGCGGGGGGACTGCTGTACTACGACGGTGCCAATCTGAATGCGATCCTCGGCAGGGCTCTCCCCGCGGCGATGGGCTTCGACGTCGTACACATCAATTTGCACAAGACGTTTTCCACGCCGCACGGGGGCGGCGGACCCGGTGCCGGCATCGTCGCCGTCACCGAGCGTCTCGAACCCTTTCTGCCCATACCGATCGTAGGGCGGCGGGACGGCTCCTCCGGAATCGAATTTGTCTGGCTGGAGGAGGCTGAGCGCCCCCAGAGCATCGGGCGCCTGTCCGGCTTCATGGGCAACGGCGGCATCCTGCTGCGGGCCTATGTCTACATGCGTCTGCTGGGTGCCGAGGGGATGCGCCGCGTGTCCGGCTTTGCCACGCTGAATGCCAATTACCTGATGAAGCGACTGGCAGCGGCCGGCTTCGCTCCTGCTTTCCCGCAGCGTCGTGCCAGTCACGAGTTCATCATTTCGCTGAAGGACGTGGCGCGGGACACCGGTGTCACGGCCATGGACTTCGCCAAGGCACTGCTCGACAGGGGGTTTCACGCCCCGACCACCTATTTCCCGATGCTCGTGCCGGAGTGCCTGCTGATCGAACCCACGGAAACCGAGGCCCGGCAGCAACTGGATGCCTTCGTCCAGGCGCTTGTCGATATCCGCGACCTGGCTTTCCGCGACGCCGCCGAGGTCAAGCGCGCCCCTCTGACCACCCCGGTGCGGCGTCTGGACGATGTGCGGGCCGCCCGGCAGCTTGATCTGACCTGGCAGAGCCGGGTCGATTCCATTCGTCAGGAGTAATAATTTGTCCGCTCTGATCTGTGGCTCGATTGCCTACGACAACATCATGGTGTTCCAGGGCCGATTCAAGGAGCACATCCTTCCGGACCAGATTCACATTCTGAATGTCTCATTCCTGGTTCCGGAATTGCGTCGCGAGTTCGGCGGCTGCGCCGGCAACGTCGCATACAATCTCCGGCTGCTGGGCGGCGACCCGCGCATCATGGCGACGGTCGGTAGCGACTTCGGCCCTTACCGGGCCTGGCTCACCAGGCAGGGGGTGAACCTGGCCCACGTCCTCGAGGTGCCAGAATTGCTGACGGCACAGGCGTACATCACCACGGATCTGGACGACAACCAGATCACCGCCTTCCATCCGGGCGCCATGAACGAAGCGCATCGAACCAGGGTGCCCGAGGGTGCGGCGCGGGCGGATGCTGGCATTACGGTTGCCATTGTGTCCCCGGACGGGCGGCAGGGCATGCTGGACCATGCGGCGCAGCTGCAGGCCGCCGGCATACCGTTCATCTTCGATCCCGGGCAGGGACTGCCGATGTTCGATGGGCTTGACCTGCGTTACTTTGTGGAGCGGGCGACGTGGGTAGCCCTGAATGACTATGAAGCCCGGCTGCTCACCGACCGAACCGGCTGGAGTGAAGACGAGGTGGCGGGCAAGGTTCGCGCCCTGATCGTCACCCACGGTGCACTGGGTTCGACGATCTGGGCTGGTGGCGAGAGATTCGAGATTCCGGCCGTGAAGCCGCGGGCGGTTCTCGATCCGACCGGTTGTGGTGACGCGTATCGGGCAGGCCTGCTGTACGGCATCACCCGCAGCCTGCCCTGGGCGGACACCGGACGGCTGGCCTCCCTGCTCGGCGCCATCAAGATCGCCCACAAGGGCACGCAAAATCACCACTTCACGCCCGCTTCCCTCGCGCAGGAGTTCCATTCGGCATTCGGGCATGAGCTGCGGCTCTAGCCGGTCCCTAAGGTGGTTGGTACTCCTGGTGCTCGCGCTGCTCGCGCCGGTTGTCCAGGGTGCCGACGGCGTTGAACCGGCTGCCTGGCGGAAGACCCTCGAGCGCATAGCCCCGTCGGTGGTGTCCATCCAGGTGGATGGCACTAGGGCCTTCGACACCGAGTGGAACGAATCGAGCCAGGCCACGGGATTCGTCGTGGACGCTGAGCGTGGCCTGATTCTCACCAACCGCCACGTTGTTACCGCGGGTCCTGTGCGGGCGGAGGGGTTGTTCAATAATCAGGAGGAAGTGGAACTGGTCCCCGTCTACCGTGATCCGGTCCATGACTTCGGCTTCTATCGCTACGACCCGGCGGCGCTCAAGTACATCCGGCCGAAGGCGTTGCCCCTGTACCCGGCCGGAGCCGAGCTCGGCCGGGAGATCCGGGTAATCGGCAATGACGACGGAGAGCAGCTCTCGATTCTTTCCGGCACACTGGCGCGCTTGCGGCGCGAAGCGCCGGAATACGGGCGGGGCAAGTACAACGACTTCAACACCTTCTACCTGCAGGCGGCGTCCGGCACGTCCGGGGGGTCGTCAGGCTCGCCGGTGATCGACAT
>CAYMKJ010000140.1:0-8663 GCA_964391025.1 uncultured Chromatiaceae bacterium | reverse complement strand
AACCTTAAGGAGCCGCTGGCCGGCATCCAGTCGCGGTTGACGGTCTTCGACGCCGTCGAGATCCGCACGGCCGTGCGTACCGGCGACACCACCCAGGCCGAGCGGGCGCGCATGCGGCGAACGCCACCCCACATCCTGGTCACGACGCCGGAATCGCTGTTCATCCTGCTCACGTCCGCGTCGGGGCGGGCGATGCTCTCGACGGTGCGCACGGTGATCGTCGACGAATTGCACGCCGTGGCCGACACGAAGCGTGGTGCCCACCTGGCCCTGTCCCTTGAGCGGCTCGCTGCACTCTGTGCGCAGGAGCCCGTCCGCATTGGCATTTCCGCGACCCAGAAACCGATGGAGCGCATGGCAGATTTCCTTGTCGGCAACCGGGCCCCCAACGCCTTCGGGGCCTGTGCCATCGTGGACGCCGGCTTCACCCGCCGCCGGGATCTCGCGATCGAACTGCCCAGGTCGCCGCTGGCGCCCGTGATGGCCAACGAGGTGTGGGCCGAGATCTACGACCGGCTCGCCGAGCTCGTGCGGGAGCACCGCACCACGCTGATTTTCGTCAACACCCGCCGGCTCGCCGAGCGGGCGGCGCGGCATCTCGCCGACCGGCTGGGTGAAGACGCGGTGACAGCCCATCACGGCAGTCTTGCGCGGGATCACCGGTTGGACGCTGAGGAGCGGCTGAAGGCCGGGAAACTGCAGGTGCTCGTGGCGACGGCCTCGCTTGAGCTCGGCATCGACATCGGCGACGTGGATCTCGTCTGCCAGCTGGCATCGCCGAAGAGCATCGCGACTCTCCTGCAGCGGGTCGGCCGCTCGGGTCACGGCGTGGATCGCCTGCCCAAGGGCCGGCTGTTCCCGGTGTCGCGGGATGACCTCGTGGAGTGCGTGGCCCTGCTCGATGCGGTCCGGCGCGAGGAACTGGACGCGATCCAGCTGCAGGGACCGTCACTGGATGCGCTGGCCCAGCAGCTCGTGGCGGAGGTCGCGATGGGCGAGTGGACTTGTGACGGGCTCTTCGCGCTCGTCCGGCGTGCCTGGCCCTACCGGGACCTCACCCGGGCCGGGTTCGACGCGGTCGTGCACACCCTCGCCGATGGCTACAACACGGCGCGCGGGCGCCGCGCCGCCCACCTGCACTACGACGCCGTCAACCAGCGGTTGCGGGCCCGACCCGGTGCCCGGCTCACGGCGATCACGAACGGCGGCACTATCCCCGACCAGTTCGATTACGACGTGGTGCTGCTGCCGGAGAGCCTGCCTATTGGCTCGCTCAACGAGGACTTCGCCTTCGAAAGTATTCCGGGGGACATCTTCCAGCTGGGCAATACCTCCTACCGGGTGCGCAAGATCGAGACCGGGCGGGTGTATGTGGAGGACGCCCACGGGCAACCCCCCAACATCCCGTTCTGGTTCGGCGAGTCCCCGGGCCGCACGGACGAGCTCTCCCAGGCCGTGTCCCGGCTCCGGGAAGAGGTTGATCTGCGCCTCACGGACGGTGAGCCGAACCTGCGGACCTGGCTCGAGACGACGCTCGGCCTGCCCACCCCGGCCAGCGAACAGCTCACCACTTATCTGGCGGCGGCGCGGGCGGCGCTTGGGGTGCTGCCGACCCGTCGCACGCTGATCTTCGAGCGCTTCTTCGACGAAGTGGGTGACACCCATCTCGTCATCCACTCGCCGCTGGGCTCGCGCCTGAACCGCGCCTGGGGCCTGGCGCTGCGCAAGCGCTTCTGCCGGCAATTCAACTTCGAGCTGCAGGCCGCCGCGCTCGAGGACAGCATCGTGCTGTCGCTTGGGCCCACGCACAGTTTTCCGCTGGAGGAGATCCAGAGCTACCTGCGGGCGGAAACCGTACGCGACGTGCTCACCCAGGCCATCCTGCAGGCGCCGATGTTTCCGACGCGGTGGCGGTGGGTGGCGACCACCGCGCTGGCAATCCGCCGCTATCGCAACGGCCGCAAGGTGCCGCCCCAGTTCCAGCGCAGCGACTCGGATGACCTGCTCGCCCTGGTGTTTCCCGACCAGTTGGCCTGCGCGGAGAACCTGGCCGGTGACCGGGAGGTGCCGGATCACCCGCTGGTCCAGCAGGCGCTCCACGACTGTCTGCACGAGCTGATGGACGTGGATGGTCTCGAAGCGCTCTTGAAGGACGTGGCGCTTGGCAACGTGGAGATCCTGACCCGCGAGCTCACCACGCCGTCGCCGCTGGCCCAGGAAATTATCAGCGCCCGGCCCTACGCGTTTCTCGATGACGCACCGGCGGAGGAGCGCCGCACGCGGGCCATCCGCACGCGGAACCTGCTGGACCCGGAAGAGGCGGCCACCATCGGGCGCCTGGATCCGGAGGCCATTCGTCAGGTGTGCCTCGAAGCATGGCCCGAAGCCCGGATGCCGGACGAGCTGCACGATGGGCTGACACTGGCCGGATTCCTGACGATCCCGGAGCTGCAATCAGCCGACCGTCTGCCCTGGACGGCACTGCTGGCAACCTTGCTGGCGGACC
Source organism: uncultured Chromatiaceae bacterium (assembly GCA_964391025.1). Classification (GTDB taxonomy): domain Bacteria; phylum Pseudomonadota; class Gammaproteobacteria; order Steroidobacterales; genus SHZI01. The sequence continues at coordinate 6,157 of CAYMKJ010000140.1, read as the reverse complement.
GGCGGGCGACCGTCGTGGCCGTGCCTGGCGGCCACCCGCTGTGGGTCAGCGCCGAGCGCCTCGCCCAAATGGAGCTCGTCTGTCCCGGCCTGCAGGCTGAGCCACCCATCAATGCCGCCCATGCCGGCCGTCGGAGCGAGGCAGTGAGTCGCGAGCAGGCGCTCCGCGATCTGCTGCGCAGCCGGCTGGAGACGCTCGGCCCGGTAACGGCGGCCGTGCTGGACGCACCGCTGGGCGTGCCCGTGGCCGATGCGGAAATCGCGCTGCTGGCACTCGAGGTCGAAGGCCAGGCGATGCGCGGCCGCTTTCGCACGCCGGCACCGGCGGAGGAGTGGTGTGACAGAAGGCTGGTGGCCCGCATTCACCGCTATACCCTGAAGACATTGCGGCGCGGGGTCGAGCCCGTGAGCCCGGCAGCGTACATGCGCTTTCTCTTTCGCTGGCATCAGCTCGGTGACGAGCCGATGACCGGGTCGGATGGCCCCCGGTCTGCCCTGCCCGGTGTGCTGGGCCGACTGGCGGGTTTTCCAGTGCCGGCCGCGGCCTGGGAAGGCAGCGTGTTGCCCGCCCGGCTTCGGGACTTTCAGCCGGCGGCACTGGATCAGGTCCTGGCCGGTGGTGAATTCCTCTGGGTGCGGCCTGTTGCTGAAGGTACCAGTCCGCAACGGTTGGGGCCCATCCGCACCACGCCGATCCTGTTCCTGGAGCGCCGGCAGCTGGAGGTGTGGCAGTCGCTGTTGTCTGGCGCCACCCCAACCAATGTGCCGCGCGCGCCGGCAGCGGCGCGCATCGAGGCAATCCTCAAGGAGCACGGTGCGGTGTTCTTCGTGGACTTGCTACGGATAAGCGGGTTGGAGCGCAATGCGGCGGAGGCGGGCCTGCGGGAACTGATTGCAGCGGGACTCGTCAGTGGCGACGGCTATGCGGGCCTCCGGATTCTGTTGCTGCCCGCCGCGCAACGGCGCGCGCCGGAGTGGCGCCGGCCGCTGAGTCCGGATTTACCCGGACGCTGGTCCCTGGTGATGCCGCAACTGGCCCCGGTTGGCGTGGCGGGTGATGCGGCGAAGCTGCGCCGCGCCGCGGTCGAGCACGTGGCACTCGTCCTGCTCGAACGCTACGGCGTGGTCTTCCGCTCCGTGCTGCAACGGGAGCCCCGCTTCCTGCCGCCCTGGCGGGAGCTTGCACACGCCTGGCGGCGGCTCGAAGCGCGCGGCAAGATTCGCGGTGGCCGCTTCGTGGCGGGCTTCGGCGGTGAGCAGTTTGCCCTGCCTGAAGCGATCGATTACCTGCGCGGTGTTCGCCATGCCGGAAATCAGGATGCTCAGGTTATCCTTTCGGCGGCGGATCCCCTGAACCTGACCGGGATCGTCACCCCCGGCGATAAAGTGCCGGCGGTGCTCCGGAATCGCGTGCTCTATCGCAATGGGATTCCGATGGCGGCGTGGGTCGGTGGAGAATTTTTCTGGGCTGGTGCTCCCGACGCGCAAGGCGAATGGGCTGCCAGAAACTCCCTGGCCCGGGTCTCCGCGCCATCCAGTTACATCGAGGGACCGGCGCGAGCGAGCTAGAATCCTGTCTCGGCCGGCGGAGGGCGTGATGAAAGAAATCAGTGACTGGCTCGCAAATACGCTGGCGTTTCTAGGCCCGGCGCCCTACCTGCAGATTATTGCTGCCGTCGGCATCTTCCTGTTCCTTGCCCTGGCGGGCGATCTCCTGGCCGGTCTGCTGCTGCGACGGACAGTGCGCCGCTGGCCGGTCTCGCATGCGGAACAGCTGGTGCGGGTCGCGCGCCAGCCGGTTTTCTGGACCATCCTCCTGGCCGGGCTATTGCTCGCCCTTTCTGCGGTTGATCTGGCGGCCGGCATCGAGCGCCTGGTCAGTGCCCTGGTCGACACCCTGCTGATCGGCATATGGGTGGTCTTCGGGGTCCGTGCGACCGGCGTGGCCCTGGAGGCGTTGGGGCGCCGTCAGCCGGCGCCGGCATTCGCCCAGCCCACCACGGCCACCCTGATGCGCAATACCGTGGTGGTGGTGCTGGGGCTCGCCGGTGCCTACGCGATACTTCTGGCCTGGAACGTGAACGTCACCGGACTCGTGGCATCGGCCGGCATTCTCGGTCTCGCGCTATCCCTGGCAGCCCAGGACACGCTGGGCAATCTCATCGCCGGCATCTCCATCCTTACCGACAAGCCCTACCGGATTGGTGACTACATCGTCCTCGACTCGGGGGAGCGGGGGGCCGTGACCCATATCGGGTTGCGCAGCACGCGACTGCTGACCCGCGATGACGTCGAGGTGAGCATTCCGAATGGCGTGATGGGCAAGGCCAAGATCGTCAACGAGTCGGGGAGCCCGAAACGCAAGTACCGGCTCCGCGTGCCTGTCTGCGTCGCCTACGGTTCGGATATCGACAAGGTGATGGCGTTGATGCTCTCGGCCGCGGCCACGCATGAGCAGATTGCCGCCCGTCCGGAGCCCCGGATGCGACTACGCCAGTTTGGAAACTCGGGAATCGAGTTCGAAATGCTGTGCTGGATAGACGACCCCGCGAACCGCGGGCTCGTCCTGCACGACCTCAACTGCACCTTGTACCGGGTGTTTGCGGGGGAAGGCGTGGTGTTGGCGGTTCCCCAGCAGGAAGTCCATCTCCGGGATTCGGCCGTACGTTCTACCGTGGATCGCACCCCGGACTAGGATGAGTGACCGCCAGGGCTACCAGGGCAGCTTCGCGCCCTTGTAGTCAAAGAACATGCCGGACTTGTCCGGCGTGTAGCCTTCGATGATGGCGATGCACTTCTCGGCGGACTCCCGGGCCGTGATCATGGGTATCGGCACGTTCTTTGCGAAGCCCGTGTCGACGATGCCGGGATTGATCATGCCAAAGATGAGCGCTTTGCGCCCCGGGTCCGGATCCCGCTTCACTTCCTTCGACAGGGTCCGCATCGCCATGTTCAGGGCGGCCTTGCTGCTGCGGTAGAAAACCTGGCCGGGGAAGGTCATTTCGATGGAGCCGACGGCGCTCGACATGTTCATGATCTTCTTCTGCCGGCTGGCTGCCACGTTGTCCATGAAGGCCTCCACCATGCGCAGCGGGCCCTTCCAGTTCACGTCGACGATTTCGTCGTAGACATCGAAATCGTAACTGCCGTACTTCTGGGCATTGATGTCGCCCAGGATGCCGGCGTTGTTGATCAGCACGTCGATGGGCACATCCCGATAGCGGGCAGCCAGGGCACGGACACTCCGATCGCTCGTGACATCGAGCTTCTCGATGCGCACGTTGTCCCGCTCGGCCGCCAGCTTCTGCAGGTCAGCAGAATCCTTTGGTTTGCGAGCCGTGGCAATGACCGTCCAGCCCTGCTCGGCATACTGCCGGGCCAGCTCGTAGCCGATGCCCCGGTTGGCCCCCGTGATCAGCACCGTGTAAGGGGAGGGGTCGTCAGCAGCTGTTGCCGGCGCCTGCGCGAGCACCAGTGACAGGGCAGACAGGAGGATAGCGCCGAGGCGGGAGCAGAGGTGCATGAAAAATCTTCCCAAAATGGCCGTGCGGGCCGTAGGCTAGCAGGCTGGAACCACCCGGGCCATGTTTCGCCACCGGTATCCATTCAGTTTCAGGAGTTCACGCCATGTCTGCCAGTCTCATGCCCGCCAGCAACCTGCTGACCGACCTCACCCGCATCGTGGGCCAGGGCCACGTGCTCACCAGCGAGGCGGATCGCGAGTTCTACGCGATGGACGTCTACAACCAGCTGAAGATCCCGCTCGCGGTGATCCAGCCGGGGACAGTCGAGGAACTGCAGCAGGTCGTGCGCACGGCGACGAGTGCGGGCGTGGCCGTGGTGCCCCGGGGCGGCGGGGCGTCCTACACGGACGGCTACCTGCCCACGCTGACCAATTCCATCCTGCTCGACACCGGGCGGTTGAACCGCGTCGTCGAACTCAACGAGGGCGACATGTATGTCACCGTCGAGCCCGGGATCACCTGGAACGACCTGTGGCAGACGCTGAAAGCCAAGGGGCTGCGCACAACCTTCTGGGGTCCCTTCTCCGGCATCAAGGCCACTGTCGGCGGCTCCATGTCCCAGAACAGCGCAAGCCTGGGATCCGGCAACTACGGCGTGTCCGCCGACGCGGTGCTGGCCTTCGAGATCGTCCTGGCCAGTGGTGAAATCCTGAAGACCGGTTCCCGAGCTGCGGCGAACGGGGTGCCATTTTTCCGCTGGTACGGTCCGGACCTGACGGGCCTTTTCACCGGCGATGCGGGCGCGCTCGGCGTGAAGGCCCGCATCACGCTCCGCCTGATCAAGTCCGTGCCGTTCTTCGGCGCGGCGTCGTTCGGCTTCGACAATTTTGAGGATATGTCCCGCGGCATGGCGGCTGCGGCCCGGGAGGGTGTGGTTGCCGACAACTTCGGCCTGGATCCCAAGCTGCAGCAGGGCCAGTTGAGCAGCACCGATGCGAGCGATGCCATTGGCGCCGCCTGGGCCGTCGCGAAAACGGCACGCAATCCGATTGAAGCGGGCTGGCGGCTGCTGAAGATGGCCGCGGCCGGCAAGCGCTTCCTGGCGGGACACAACTACTCGGCCCACTACACCGTGGAGGGCGTGTGTCAGGCAGACGTGAAGGAAAAGCTCGCGCTGCTGCGCGCAGCGATGGCTGGTATCGGCACTGAGACGGCGAATACGATCCCGACGGTGATTCGCGCGATGCCGTTCATTCCGCTGTACCCGATCCTCGGGCCGAAGGGCGAGCGCTGGGTGCCCCAGCACGGGATCATGCCCTTCTCCAAGACGGCGGAGTTCCACCGCCTGTTGCAGAAGCTCTACGCGGATAACGCCGAGCGCATGCGGAAGGCCAAGGTGGACAAGGGCACGATGTACATGACCATCAACACCCACGCTTTCCTCTACGAGCCGGTGTTCTATTGGGAGGACAGCCGCACGAATTTCCACAAGCGTTTCCTGCCGAAGGAATACCTGGATATTCTTCCCGAGTATCCGGAGAACCCGGAGGGGAGGGCTCTCGTCCGCGAACTGCGGCAAAAGATCAACGGGATCTTTGCGTCAGTGGGCGCCGTGCACATGCAGGTGGGCAAGAGTTATCCCTACATGCAGGGGCGGGATTCTGAGGCAGCCCGGGTACTGCGGGATCTGAAGAAGAGCCTCGACCCGCAGAACCTGATGAATCCGGGGGCGCTGGGCCTGTAGGAGCGCCTGTAGGAGCGCCTTCAGGCGCGACGATCCCGGTCCCGTTCCGGACTCGCCTTCAGCTCAGCAGAAACTTCAGCGCCCGATTTTACTCCGCCAGTGTTTGCCGTTCATCGCTCACTTACTAACGGTGGCGCTGATATGGCGCTGCTTGCCCGAGCGGCTCGCTCAGCGTCGGGCCGGACAAGGGCGCGTGTCAGGCCGCCGCGATCTTCTTCCGGAAACCAAGGCGGCGAGCCACCAGCCCGCCGAGACCGGTTCCCAGCAGCAGGCGGCTGGCCGGAGCGGGAATCGTGGTCAGCGTGGCGGCCCTGGATTTATAGCCCTGCCTGCCCAGGCTCGAAAAACCCTCAAATTCGTTTTTGAGGGCCAGGTAAACACTCTCGGCCGGCGTGCAATAGGCACTAATTTGCAACGCGCAAAAGGTGATGTCCGTGGAGAACCCCAGGAGACCCCCGGAACTGTCAAACCCCGTCAGGTTTGCGGCAAACAGCAACCCGTTTTGGGGGGATGTTCCCAAGGCCTTCGCATTGCCGGAGATGGTCATCGAACCATTGGTGAGGACGCCGGCAGAGTTGAACTCAGCACCCAACTGGAACAGACCGGCAGTTCCACTGTATAGCTGGGACGTCTGCAGATCGAACTGACCTCTTCCAGTCGCAGTCAGCGTAAATCCACCCGTTGATCCGTTCTTATCGACGCTAACGTTACTGCGAAACTTGTCCTTCGTGTTGCCGAAGGCCGACGCCTCGCCGAATTGAAAATACACGGTCCCGGAAGGCGGCAAACTACCCAACTGGACGGCCGAGGCGAACGAGCCATACGCCAGCAGAAGCGTGGCAATGGCAAACCGGAAATTCTTTGGCATTGTTGATCCCCGTTACACAGTTTATTTGTAGAGCCTACCGGTGCAATGAGGAACTATTGTGACAGGCCCATGAAGGCAACGT
>CAYMKJ010000139.1:0-18302 GCA_964391025.1 uncultured Chromatiaceae bacterium | reverse complement strand
TCGGCCCCGCCGGGCAAACTGCGTGCATGCGGCTCGCCATGCAGAGCGGTGCCCGTGACTATCTGGAAGAGCCGGTCACCGCCGCGGACCTGCTGACATCCCTGGACCGCATCCGGAAGGAGATCAGTGACCGACGGCCCCCGCGCACGAGCGCGCTCGTCGCGGTGGTCAGCGCCAAGGGCGGCTCCGGCGCCTCCTTTATTGCAGTCAATCTGGCCCACATCACGGCCGTGAATTCCGACGCGCGCGTCGCCGTGCTGGATCTGGACCTGCAATTCTCGTCGCTGGCCCAGTACCTGGACCTCAAGCCCGAGCATGGCCTTCTGCAGGCGCTGGATATGGCCGATCAACTGGACGGCGTTGCGCTTGGTGCGTACATGGCCAGGCACAAGAGCGGATTGTCGATGATTGGCGTCCTCGAAGACGAGATGGTGCTGACGCGGGATATACCCATTGAGCGCTTCTCGCACTTGCTGGACACCGTCCAGCAGAACTATGACCGGGTCATTGTCGACCTGCCGCGCCAGATCGACGACGTCGCGGCAGCCGTCTACGAGCGGGCCGATCGCGTCCTGCTGGTGATGCAACAGGAAATCGGCAACCTGCGCGACGCCATGCGCCTGCACAATATCCTGGTGCGGCAATTGGGCCTGCCCCGGGACAAGCTCGATATCGTGGTCAACCGCTATGACAAGAGTTTCCAGGTGGAACTGACGGATATCCGGCGAGCTCTCGCCTGTGAGGACCGGGAGCTCATGCTGGTGCCGAACCAATACCGCGACGTGTCCGAGAGCATCAACGTGGGCGTACCGATGCTGGATCACCGCCGCAGCTCCCCCGTCACGAAGGCGCTGATGCAGATAGAGACGCGCCTCGGTGGAGGTGGCAACGGTGACGCCGTGCCTCGCGGCGCACTTTCGCGCGTGTTTGCCAATCTGACCAGAGGATGAATAGATGGCCACTGCAATAAACCGCCTTACCAGCAAGCTCGGTTTCGGCGACGGCGGCTCACAGGGCCAGGGATTCCTGCAGCGGGCCCAGGGTGCCGGCAAGAACGGGGCCGAGACGCGCTCCCTGACACCGCAGGAAACAGCCTGGAAGATGAAGATCTACCAGCGCCTGCTGGAAACCATGGACCTCTCCCTGATCGGCACGCTGCCCGAGGACGCAGCCCGGATCCAGATCCGCGAGATCGCCATGCGGCTCATGAACGAGGAGTCCGTAACCCTTAGTCTGGAGCAGCGCCAGCTGGTGATCCGGACCATCGAGGACGAGGTGATGGGCCTCGGCCCGCTGGAACCCCTCCTCGCGGATTCGACCGTGTCCGACGTGCTCGTGAACGGTCCAAAGTCCGTTTACGTCGAGCGGCGCGGCAAGCTCGAGCTCACCGATGTGCAGTTCCACAACGACCTGCACCTGATGAATATCATCGACCGCATCGTTACCGCGGTTGGCCGGCGAATCGATGAGTCGTCTCCCATGGTCGACGCGCGCCTCAAGGACGGCTCGCGCGTCAACGCGATCATCCCGCCCCTGGCGATCGATGGTCCCATGCTATCGATCCGCCGATTCGCGGTTGAACTGCTGTCGGTTGATGACCTCATCAAGCTCGGCACTCTCACAGAACCGGTCGCCCGGGTCCTGCGGACCGCGGTCAAGGCAGGCTTGAACATCCTGGTATCTGGCGGCACGGGAGCAGGCAAAACCACGACGCTGAACATCCTCTCGGGATTCATACCGGAGACCGAGCGCATTGTCACCATTGAAGACTCAGCCGAACTGCAGTTGCAGCAGGCACACGTGGTTCGCCTGGAAACCCGTCCTCCAAACATCGAGGGACGTGGCGAGGTCATGGCGCGGGACCTGGTCCGCAACAGTCTGCGCATGCGGCCGGACCGGATCATTGTCGGCGAGGTCCGCGGCGCTGAGGCTCTGGACATGTTGCAGGCCATGAATACCGGCCACGACGGTTCGCTGACGACGATCCATGCCAACTCCGCCCGCGACGCGTTGTCCCGCATCGAGAACATGGTGTCGATGACAGGCATCCAGTTCCCGACCAAGGGCCTGCGCGCGCAGATCGCATCGGCCATTCACCTGGTGCTGCAAGTGGAACGCCAGGAAGATGGCAAGCGGCGTCTGGTAAGCGTGTCGGAAATTAACGGCATGGAGGGTGACATCATCACCATGTCTGAACTGTTCAGGTTTGAACGCAAGGGCATCGACAAGGAAGGCAATGTCATCGGCGCCCTCAAGGCGACCGGTATCATCCCGGGCTTTCACAAGCAGGTCACCCGCAAGGGGTTTGAACTGCCCGTCGAGCTCTTCAGCCTGTAATCGCAAAGGAAACCGGCCATGTCTGACGGCTTGATGCTATTTCTCGCGATGGTGTTTATCTGCGTGTTCCTGCTGTCGCAGGGACTCACCGTTCCCGTGTTCAGCGAGAGCAGCAAAACCCGCAAGCTTCTCAGCCAGCGGCTCGGGCAACTCGACGCCGCCTCGAGCGAGGGATCGATTGCCTCGTTGCTGCGCGACAAGTACATGCGCCAACTCTCGCCGAACGAGCGTTGGCTGGAGTCGCTCCCCGGCATGGCGTCACTGGCCCACCTTATCGACCAGGCCGGGCAGACGATACCCGCATACCGGGTGATCCTGATCTCGCTGGGGCTGAGCGCCGCGGGCGGGGCTGCCGGCTTTATCTTCGCCCGGTCGTTGTGGGTGGCCCTCGCCTGCGCCGCCGCCGGGCTGGCGTTCCCGTTCGTAAAGCTCCTGAAGGATCGCAGGCAGCGCATCGAAAAGTTCGAGGAGCAGTTGCCCGACGCGATCGATGCGATGAAACGGGCGCTCCGGGCTGGCCACCCGTTCAGCGCGGCGCTCAAGCTGGTGTCCGAAGACATGGACCAGCCTGTCGCGCGGGAGTTCGAACTGACCTACGCCGACATCAACTATGGCAGCGACCTGCGCCGGGCCATGCTCGGCCTGCTCCAGCGCATGCCGAGCGTTACCGTGATGGCGCTCGTGACCTCCGTTCTCGTGCAGAAGGAAACCGGCGGCAACCTGGCCGAGATCCTCGGGCAGATCAGCAGCGTCATCCGGTCCCGGTTCCGCTTCCAGCGCAAGGTCAAGACGCTGTCGGCTGAGGGCCGGCTGTCGGCGTGGATTCTTGCCCTGATCCCGTTCGCGCTGTTCATCATCATCTCCGTGACCACTCCCGACTACCTCCCCGTGCTGCTGGAAGAACCGATCGGTCGCAAGCTGGTTGCATTTGGCTTCGTGATGGCCGTCGTCGGCATCTACTGGATCCGGCGCGTGATCCGCATCGACATCTAGGACCGACCCATGGACAACCTGACACCAATCGTCAACAGCTGGCTCCTGAACCCCAACGCGCTCCGCATCCTGTTCATTGCGCTGGCGGGCGGCGCAATGCTGGCATTCGGGCTCGGCCTGTCCTACGTCTTAGTGGGCGCAACAGACCCCGTGCGCCGCCGGCTTGCGGGCGGCGCTCCAGTGAAGGGACCGGACGGGCGGTTGCTGCTCACCGTACAAGGCATCGTCGGGCCGATTGCCGCGTGGGTGGTGCCAAAATCGGAGGTGGAGCGCAGCAAGGTCACCAAGCAGCTGACCTACGCTGGATTTCGTTCACCAAACGCGCTGGGAATCTTCTACTGCATCAAGGCGGGACTGTTGCTCATGCTGCCTGCCCTGGTGCTGGTCGCGGGGCAGTGGTTTCCCGAGCTGCCCACCCAGGAGCTGCTGCTTTACACGACCCTGGCCGCCGGCCTTGGCATGGTGGTCCCCGGCGCCGTCCTCCACCGCCTGCAGGAGCGCCGTCTGCGCACGCTGCGCCACGGCTTTCCCGACGCACTGGATCTGCTGGTGGTCTGCGTTGAGTCGGGTCTCGGACTGTCAGCCGCCATTCAGCGCGTTGCCGACGAGCTGGTGGTCAGCCACGCTGAACTGGCCAGGGAACTATCCCTCGTCAACGCCGAGATACGGGCCGGCGTTGATCGCAGCCAGGCATTGCGCAACCTGGCTGACCGCACCGGTCTTGACGACATCCGGGGCCTGGTCAGCCTGCTGATCCAGACCATGCGTTTTGGCACGAGCGTCGCCGATGCCCTGCGGATCTATTCCGAGGAGTTCCGGGACAAGCGTATGCAGAAGGCTGAGGAAGAGGCCGCCAAGATGAGCACCAAGCTCATCTTTCCGCTGGTGCTCTGCCTGTTTCCGTCGTTCTTCACAGTGGCCATTGGCCCTGCGGTGATCCGGCTGGTCTCCGTTTTCGGCACGCTGGCCCCGTAACATCCTTGACGGATTTGGCAGATTCCGCGCCAGGGTACCCGTAGGATTACCCCTGAGAGGTGGGTCACATGGCGAATTCTTCTACACAGCAAGGCATATCCAGCCGGCTCCTCGGCACGGGCGTCATTTTCTGCGTCATCAGTGCCTGCACGGCGGGTGTGGGCGCCACCAAGCCGCCGGAGGATCCGTCCAAGGCCCGCGCCGAGGCATTGCGGAAGCTCTCATCCACCGAGATCATTCAGGCGGCCGATCTGGCAGCGCGCCGCGGAGAGTTCGATCGCGCCGCGGGCTTGTACAACCAGGCGATCGAAGTGGAGCCATCCGCAGACCTGTGGTTCCGCGTCGGCTGGATCTACTCCCAGCTGGGCAAGAAGCAGCCGGCAGCCCAGGCTTTCGCCATGACCATCAAGTACGACCCCAAACATGCCCAGGCGCACGAGGAACTCGGCATGCTCTACCTCGATAGCAAGCAGCGTGAGAATGGCGCCGTGCATCTGAAGGAGGCCGTGGCAATCGACCCCAGCCGATGGCGGTCGCATAACGCTCTCGGCGTGCTCGCCGATGCATCAGAAGACTACGCGACGGCGATCCAGCACTACGAGGCCGCGCTGGCCACAAATCCGGATTCCGCCATGCTGCTCAATAACCTCGGGTACTCGCATTACCTCGCCGGTGATCTTGACCAGGCTGAGCAGTTTTACGGGCAAGCCCTGGCACTGGAGCCCGGGCATCGGGCAGCGCTGGCCAACATGGGTCTGCTCCACGCACGGCGGGGCGATTACGAGCGCGCCGTCGAGGTCATGGGCTCAGTCATGGACAAGGCCAAAACTCATAACGACGTCGCCTACATCGCCCTTCAGAATGGTGACCTGGACATCGCCGAAGCGCATCTCGCCGAAGCGATTCGCCTCTCGCCGTCCTACTATGAGACAGCCCAGCAGAACCTGAAGCGCGTCCGCCGCGCCCAGGCTGCCGCGGCAGACCGCTCAAGAACGCAGGGTCCTGACACCGGGACCCGGGATGAGGCGCAGAGCGCCACGTGGCAAGACCCTGCCGGCAAAGCCGGGGCCGTCGCGGCACGTTAGCACCGCCAGGTACACCCGCTTTCGCCGCTGTGCCCCGGTCATTCGCCGGTATTGCCGCTGGTCGCCACCGCCACTAATGCCTGGCGATCAGTCACGCGCAGTTGGCGAGGCGACTTGGAGACCCAACCTCGGCTGTGCCACTCGCTCAGGTAATGGTTGACCACCTGCCGCGAGACGAAGACGAACTTGGCCAGCTCGGCCTGGGTGATGTCCAGGCAACTCCTGCTGCTCGTGTCTAACCCGGTCAACTCGAGTACCCGGTGCGCCAGCCGTGCCGGGATATCCCGCTGGGCGTACTCGCCGATGATCAACCGGGTTGCGGTCCGCTGGCGTTGACAGAACACGGCAACCAGACCCATCAACAGCAGCGGGTCCGCGGCAATCAGCCGCAGGAAATGGCTGCGGCAAATCACAAATACCTCTGTCGTCGGCGCAGCCCGTGCCGTTGCACACCGCACAATCCCGTCGATGCCGGAAATCAGGCCAAAGATCTTGCCGGACCCGTAGGCGTCAAGAAAGATTTCCTCCTGGCTGGACGTCCTTGCGCTGATCTGCACCTGCCCGGAAATCACGCCGTAGATCGCATCGGCGGGATCGCCGTCGGCGAAGATCGTCGCACCGTGGTCGTAGCTGCGCCGCGTGGCCAGCTTTGCGACCTGATCGATGCCAGCACTGTCCAGGTGTCGCAGCAGCTCGTTGTTCTGAAAGACTGCTCTTGCCACACTCTTCATGGGAACCATCCTTGGCTTGCTGTCATGAAAACCATCCTTGGCTTGCGAGAGCGTGTGCCTAGTCTGGCACAGGACATCCGACCTGTGTTTTTTCAGCCACAGAGGTCTGACGCCAGAGTCAAGACGCTGACACAACCTGGGTCCGGAATCTCACAAGGTGTGTCCGCGGGATGACATTCCGCAGCAAAAAACCCCTCTCGGCAAGGCCTGTCGGGGCTTTTTCCACCTTCGTGTCCGGCTCGCGACACACGGGCGGGTGATTGGGGAGCAGCCTCTGTGACGGGCCCGGCGCCGCGTTTCCGGGACAAAAGCTAGAAGACCGTCATAAAAACCATAAGGAGTGCAGCCATGAACAAGCGCCAAATCTGTGTCGTCGCCCTGATCGGTGCCGGCCTGCTAGGGGGGTCGTCGCTGGCACGGGCGGACTCTACCGACACGCTGCTTGCCAGCGTGGGTGAGTTCCAATTGGACAATGGCGAAACAAAAACCGTGCTTCGGGGGGCTCAGATCAAGGGCTACCGGGTCTGTATGGAAGAGGACCGCGACGCGGTGCCGCTGAAGGTCACCTACGATGGCAAGGTAGCCCTGGTCGAGCCGGGCGAGTGCCAGCTGATCATGGCCACGAAGATCAAGCTGGCCAGCGCCTCCAGGCTACATGACGGCATGACGCTGATCGGTAGCTTCAACGGGGACAGCAGGAAGAAATACAACACCAGCGTGAGCCTCGCCCAGGTGGCCCGCCAGTAACAAGTGCAGGTCCACACTCCGGGCTCAAGGAGCCCACGGCAACGCGGTCAGTCAACGTCCGCCCCGGAGGTCAGCGGCCATTGCGGGCCACTGACCCGCCCGGGGATGGGGCGAGTACTGTTAGGCCAGGTTCAGAAATTAACTGTGGCCGTCTGATCCGCCACCACCGTGGCATCCACGCCCGGCGTGAACGCAATGGCATTGTCAGCCGCGAGATCCGGCGGGGGCACCAGGGGATCGGGCGACACGTCGTTGCGGGCCTGGCAGGTGAACGCCAGCGTGTACGCGCCGGGCGCCAGGAAAGGCACCGCGTAGCCGTAGTCGCCCGTGGTGTCGTTCAGCGTCACCCGGGCCGTGGTGAGGGGCTGGGAGCCCACGCCGTCCACGTCATCCGGCGTCTCACCGGCGCCCGCGAACACGTAGACGTCGTTGCCCTCGCCCGTGTTCGGGTCCGCCGTGCAGGACTCCGCCGTAATGAGGTCGGTGGCCACCGTGCCCTCGATGCCGCCGTATTCCTGCAGGTCGACAATGCGAAACGCGGGCTTCAGGAGATACCCGGCCTGGCCCGGCGGTGCTGTCAGGCCCATCCGGAGATTCCAGTCAATGACAAAGCTCGCCTCACCGCCCTCCACCACCGTGAAACCGCTGACCAGCTTCACCTCACCGCTGGGCACGCGGATCTCCACCTGCCCCCCCGTCTCCGTCACGACGTAGGAGTCAAAAACCCCGTCAAAATCCGCGTTGACGATGAGCCGGATCCAGTTGTACTCACCGGCGGGTACCTGCTCGTTATTGAGGAGCACTTCAGTGTTGTCCCCCGTGAGGGTCTTGAGGTCCACCGACAACGGCGTGTCGAAATCGAACGTGATGGCGGGACCACTTTTCGGCTTCACCTCGACGGACTGGAACTCCACCCAGACCTGATCCACGCCATCCACCGGCGCATCCGTGATCGCCAGGCTCAGGGAGCCTGTACCACTGCCCCCGCCCCCGCCGCCGCCGCCGCAGGCCGCCAGCAGCAGAGCGGGCAGAAAACAGCCAATTCTCATGTGGGTGGACGTCATGAACCGAATCCCTCAAGTTAATACTGCTAATCAATATAGGCCTCTCCCGGGACCCCCACCACCCGACGTCCCGGTTATTGAGAGCTTCGTCACATAAGGCGGAGGATTCCGGGCACACCTGCAGCGGCAGGTGCCCGATGGGAACTGCGTGAGGAGCACGGCACGGAGACAGTGCTGCAAGCGAGTCCTACTCACGAAGTTCCCGCAGGTTGGCATACAGGCCAAGACTCTCCGGATTCGCCAGCGCCTCCGTATTGCCGGGAGGCTCGCCGTGAATCGCCTTGCGGACAGCGATCTCGGCGATCTTGCCGCTGCGGGTGCGTGGAATATCCTGCACCTGGACAATCCGGGCGGGCACGTGCCGGGGCGTGGTGTTCTCCCGGATCGTCTGCCGGATGCTGGCAGCGAGCGCCTCGTCGAGGTGCACTCCGTCCCTGAGCCGGACGAAAAGGATGACGCGGCAGTCGTCGCCCCAGGTCTGCCCCACCGCCACCGACTCGGTCACTGCCGGGATCTTCTCGACCTGCCGGTAGATCTCCGCGGTACCGATCCGGACCCCGCCAGGATTCAGCAGGGCGTCGGAGCGACCGTGGATGATCAGGCCGTCGTGGGCCGTGATTTCGGCGTAGTCACCGTGGGTCCAGACGTTCTCGAAGCGGGAGAAATACGCCTCGTGAAAGCGGCTGTTGTCCGGATCGGCCCAGAAGCCCAGCGGCACTGAGGGAAAAGACCGGCGGCAAACCAGCTCGCCCTTGCGCTGGCGGATGGGGCGGCCCTCGTCTTCCACCACATCGACATCCATGCCCAGCCCCTTGCACTGCAATTCGCCCGCATGGACCGGCAGGCAGGGATTGCCCGAGGCAAACGCGCCGAGCAGGTCAGTGCCACCAGCGATGGAGGACAAGAGCACATCCGGCTTGATGTGGCGGTACACATAGCGAAAGGTCTCCGGCGAGAGCGGCGAGCCGGTGGACAGGATGGTCTTGAGGCTGTCGAGACGATAGCGCTCGCCCGGCCTCGCGCCTTCCTTGTCGAGAAGACTGAGGTACTTCGCGCTCGTGCCGAAGACCGTGATGCCCTCCTTGTCGATCAGTTGCACCAGACTGTCCACCTGCGGGTAACCGGGCGCACCGTCATAGAGGACGATCGTGCAGCCTGTGGCCAGCGCGCTGACCATCCAGTTCCACATCATCCAGCCGCAGGTGGTGAAGTAGAAGAAGACATCGTCCGGCCCGAGGTCGGTGTGCAGCAGGTGCTCCTTCTGGTGTTCCAGCAGGGCACCACCCACGCCGTGGACGATACATTTCGGCTTGCCGGTGGTCCCCGAGGAATAGAGGATGAACAGGGGATGATCGAAGGGCAGGCGCTCGAACCGGGGCTCGGTTGCGTCACGCACCAGGTAGTCGGCGAGCAGCACGCCCTGCACGATTCCAGCAGTACCGGATGAGCTGCCGGCCACGGGAATAATCACCACGCGCAGGACCGAGGGAAGGTGCGGCAGCGCCTCGCCGACGCGCCCCAGCGAATCATGCACCTTGCCGTTGTAGTAGTAACCGTCGGCCGTGAACAGGACCTTGGGCGCAATCTGGCCGAAGCGATCGACCAGCCCCGCGATGCCGAAGTCCGGCGAGCAGGAACTCCAGACCGCGCCCAGGCTGGTGGTGGCCAGCATGGCCACCACGGTGTCGATGACGTTCGGGACGTAGCCCGCCACCCGGTCACCCGCCACGACGCCATCCGACGCGAGGGCTGCAGCCAGCGCCGCAACCCGCTGGCGCAATCCGCGCCAGGTGAGCGTCTCGCGCCGGCCGTTCTCCAGCACGGATACCAGGGCCAGGTGATCATCGCCCCGCCGGAGCAGGTTCTCGGCATAGTTGAGGCGTGCGGCGGGAAACCAGCGCGAGCCGGGCAGCCGGTCACCGTCCAGCAAGTACGGTGGCGGCCCCTTCTCGCCAAGGATGCCGGCGAAATCCCACAGGGCCGACCAGAAGTCCGCCCGATGGTCGACACTCCAACGGTGCAGCGCCCCGTACCCGGCGCCCTGCAGGCCGGGCTGCGCCACAGCGGCGAAGCGGGTGATCGCGGCGGCCTCGACCCTGCTTTTTGCGGGAGTCCACAGGAGGCTGTCTGCAGCCATCTGTCAGACCCCGACCTTCACCACAACGCAGCCGCCGGTGCCGTGTTCATCGACCGATTGTAGTCGCAGAAGGATTCGTGCTGGACCCGGCCCCGGAACCTATGCCTTTGCCATCGTCATTTACGTCGCCAATGGCGGCACTCCCATTCCGTTCGTCGCCAGGGCTGGAGAAGTTGGCGGGACGCCCGCAGGCGTCACGGACTGCGCACCTCTGTGGGTATACTCTCCCGCTTTGGCTGCTGGCGCCGGGGGTTGGAGAGCATATGTCTGAGGTATCAGCTTCCGTCGGCGGGCGCGTACCGCGAGTGACCGGCCTGCGCCGTCTGTTCATTCGCAAGTCGGTCGCGCAGATGCACGCCGAACATGCCCAGAGCGATCTCAAGCGCAGCCTCGGCGCACTCAACCTGGTCCTGCTCGGCATCGGTTGCATCATCGGGACCGGCATCTTCGTTCTCACCGGCCGGGCCGCCGCGGATTTTGCCGGGCCCGGAATCATGATCTCCTTCGTTATTACCGGTACGCTGTGCACGTTTGTGGCGCTCTGCTACGCGGAGCTGGCCTCGGCGGTGCCGGTGTCTGGATCTGCCTACTCCTATACCTACGCCGCAATGGGTGAGCTGGCCGCCTGGGTCATGGGCCTCCTGCTCGTCCTCGAGTACGGGCTTGCCGCCTCGACGGTGGCAGTGGGCTGGTCTGGTTACCTCGTGAGCCTGCTGAAGGATGTTGGCATTCACATCGCCCCGGCACTCACGGCGGCGCCGGGCGTCGAGATCAAGGAAGCGGGGGTCGTGGTCGCCCAGGGGATTGTCAACCTGCCCGCTCTCCTCGCCATTCTGGCCGTGACCGCGTTGCTGGTCATCGGGATCTCGGAATCGACCACGGTCAACAATATCGTCGTCGCCATCAAGCTCTCGGTCGTCATCGCCTTCATCCTGATTGGCAGCTTCTACGTGAATCCCGACCTCTGGTCACCGCTGGTGCCGGCTGAGATCCCGCCACCGCCCGTCGGCACGCCCCGTGGCCTCTGGGCCGACATCTGGCGGGCGCTCGTGGATGTCATGACCGCCCAGAACACCTCCCGTTACGGCATCGGTGGTCTCATTTCCGGTGCCGCCCCGATCTTCTTCGCCTCTATCGGCTTCGAAGCGGTATCGACGGCGGGCGCGGAATCGAAGAATCCAGCCCGGGACATGCCCATCGGCATCCTCGGTTCGCTGCTGATCTGCACTGTTCTCTATATTTTCACTGCCGCCGTCCTCGTGGGCATCGTGCCCTACACCGAGCTTGACGATCCGGCACCCATCGCCAAAGCCGTCAACCTGATCGGCCTGCCCTGGTTCGCTGTCCTGGTGAAGGTCGGCGCCATCGCCGGCCTGTCCTCGGTGATGCTGGTGCTGCTGTACGGGCAGACCCGGATCTTCTACACGATGGCCCGGGACGGCCTCCTGCCCGCGCCGCTCGCGACCGTGCACCCGAAGTTCCGTACGCCCTGGATCAACACGCTGATCGTGGGCAGCATCGCAGCGGCCAGTGCCGGTCTGATGTCGCTCGATGCCCTGGCCGACCTCACCAACGTCGGCTCGCTGGCAGCATTCGCCATCGTTTGCATTACGGTGCTCTATCTCCGGTACTCGTCGCCGGAACTCAAGCGCCCGTTCAGAACACCATTGTTCCCGGCGACACCGATTCTCGGTGCGCTGATGTGCCTGTTCCTCTTGATGTCGCTGATGGCCAAGCCTGAGACCCGGGGATTCTTCGTGACCTACCTGCTCGGCGGGCTGGTCGTCTACTTTCTCTACGGATTCCGGCACTCCAAGCTTGGGAAGGGCGAGATCGTGATGGGTGCGGAGCCCAGCCCTGACCTGCCGAAGAAGCTGGACATCTGACCGGCGTGTTAACGGGCATCCCACTTTGACCAGGATCAGGCGTCCAGTCGCGACCACCCGCCCATCATGTAGCCACCTGTTTTTCCCGCCATTCCGGGGCAACTGCCTGGTCACGATTCAGCGCCGGTTTTTGCAGCAAGGTGGTCAACCTTGAAGGCCTGTTTACAGAGATCAGGCTGGCAAATCTCCGCTTCCGCCGGCTAGGCGCGCTTTATAGGCATTCTGCCAAGGCGAGCGACGCGTCACGAACCCTCAGTTGACATTGCTCGTAATCAACATTAGCGTTGATTACGAGCAATATCGGAAATCTACGATGTGGTCGGAACGTGAATCTATAGAAGTCTTCCATCTTCTGTTTCTGCGGGCCTTCGGTGTGCGGGTGGGCAGGGATCTATACGCGCTGAAGGGCGGCTGCAATCTCCGCTTTTTCCACAAGAGCGTTCGCTACTCAGAGGATATGGATCTGGACATCCGCGCCATGTCGGTAGCAACACTGCGCAACAACGTTGATCGAGTGCTTGAAAGCCGGCCTTTCCTGCAGACACTCCGTGCCCAGAAGATTGAGATCGAACGAACCTCAAGACCAAAACAGACCGAAACTACCCAACGCTGGAAAGTCAGCCTGCGAATCGGCGCATTCGGGGCAGAGGTTCCGACCAAGATCGAGTTTTCCCGGCGCACCGTCGATCCGGATGTTGTGCTTGAACCCGTGGATCCCGAGATTGTCCACCGCTATCGCCTGTATCCCGTGCTTGTTCAGCACTACACCGCGCCGGCCGCATTCGCGCAGAAAGTTGCCGCCCTGGCGCTTCGGTCCCAGACGCAGGCGCGCGACATTTTCGATCTGAAGCTGCTGCTGGATGCCGGGGCAAACCTTGTACCGGCGTCCCGGGACACCCTCGCGCGAATCCCCCGGGCGATCGACAACGCGATGACCAGTGGCTACGAGGCATTCGCAGGCCAGGTGCTGGCCTACCTGGAACCTGAGTACCAGGAGCACTACCGTCCACGCCACGTGTGGGAAGAACTCCAGCAACAGGTCGTTGACGCGCTGGAGGCGTTCCAGTCATGAACCAGATCGAAGCGCTGCAGCGACTCCGAAGTCTCGGCACGCCGGGCTTCGAAACGCGGGACGCAGCAGCCCTGCTGGCAGTGACACCCGCCAATGCCAGCATGATCCTGCGACGCCTCGCACGGGGCGGGATGCTCACACACGTGAGCCGGGGTCGCTGGTCATTGACCGGTGCCGCGCACCGATTCGCGCTGCCCGAACTCATCTCCGCGCCCTATCCAGCTTATGTGTCACTCCAGTCCGCGTTATTTCACCACGGTCTCATTGAACAGGTGCCCGCAGTCATCTATGCGGTGACGCTTGGTCGCCCGCGGCGCGTTCGGAGCCCGTTGGGCGTGGTTTCATTCCATCGCATGCCGCCTGAGCTCTTCAGCGGGTTCGAGGTTGAGGGAGCGAGCGGTGCCAAGATTGCCTCGGCGGAAAAAGCCCTGTTCGATCTACTGTATCTTTCGCCTGGGAGAAGCCGACTTTTTGCCAGGTTGCCCGAGCTCGAAATCCCGCGGCGTTTCCGCTGGACGCAACTGCAACACTACGCCAACATCGTCAGGTCTCCCGGCCGGCGCACCTTGCTCACCCGCAGCATCGCGCGGGTGCGAGCCACTTCATCGCACGGATAATTACCCCACCGGGTCACCAACGCAGCCCGTTTCTGCACGTTGCACTTACCGTGCACTTTCCGGAAGCGGGTCAAAAACCGGCCAGCCTCCTGCCACGGGGCACGAGGCTGAACTAAGCGCGCCCTCCAGACTCCGGATTACCTGCCACTATCTGCAGATAAGCGGCTTGCAGCCCGCAGCCGTCACTGCTATTAAGTGACAGATGATTCTTGCGACTAACGGGCTCCGCCCGGGCGACCCCTCCCCGCGCCAGCGGGTCAGCGTCCTGCTCGCCGCGCTGCTGCTGACGGTTCTGCAGGTTGTCGCCGTCAGCCACCTCATTGGCCACTCCGCCAACGGCGATACCGGCAACTGCGAACTCTGCGTCAATGCCGTTCATGGCGGCGATGCGCTGGTCGCGGCTGCGACCCCACCACCGGCATTCCACGCCCTCGTCGGCCGGCTGATACTCGCCCCCGAGCTGCAGGTTTCCTCCGAAGCTCCCACTGTCTACCGCGCCCGCGGTCCGCCCTCCTTCGCCTGATCTGTCGGCCCCGAGCCGATGCCGCAAAGCGCCGTCCGCCTGGCTTGCTGCCACGGGTCGGTCTCTGCTTTGCGGCGTCGCGCAACCTCAGACCATGACGGAGAGCACACATGCGTACACCACTGGCCACTGCGGCCTTGCCACTATTGCTTCTTATGACGCCCACCTTCGCGGCGCCGGCGAATGCCACACCGGATCTCAAGGAGGTCGTTGTCAGGGCGACACCGTTGCGGGGCAGCCCCCTCGAAACGGCTCAGCCAGCCATCGTGCTGACCGGGGACGAGCTCGAGAGGGCCATTGCCAAGAGCCTCGGCGAAACACTTGAGAAGCAGCTCGGCATCACGGGAACCTATTTCGGCCCCATCGCCAGCCGGCCCGTGATCCGCGGCTTAAGCAACCAGCGCGTCCAGGTCCTTGAAGACAGTATCGCTTCGCTGGATGTCTCAGCGCTCAGCGAAGACCACAGCGTCACCGTCGATCCGCTCGTCGCCCGCAGCATCGAGGTCATCAAGGGGCCGGGCACGCTGCTCTATGGCAACGCCGCGGTCGGGGGCGTGGTCAATGTGCTGACCAACCGCATTCCCGAAACCCGGCAGCAGGAACCTTTCGACGGCGCAATTGAATTGCGGGGCGACACCGTGTCGGACCAGCGGTCCGGCGCCCTGCGCCTGGATGGCCAGGCGGGCGATTTTGCCCTTCATGCCGATGGCTTCCACCGGGACAGCGACGATATAGATATTCCCGGAAACGCCCTGTCGGACGAGCTCGTTACCGGGCTTGAGGCGAGTGGCGAGGAAGTCCCGACCAACTCCGACGGTGTGGTGTACGGCAGCGACGGCAAAACCTATGGGTGGTCGGTCGGCGGCTCCTACCTGGTTGGTGATCGCGGCTACCTCGGGGCGTCAGCCACCCGCTATGACGCCAACTACGGCACACCGGGCCCGGAATCCCAGCCGGACGGCAGCAGCGTCCGTATCGACATGGCACAGCGCCGCTATGACCTGAGTGGCGGCCTCGATAATCCGTTCACCGGCATCAGTGCGATTCGTGTCCGGGCCGGGCACAGCAACTACACGCACACGGAGTTCGAACCGGATGGCGTGGCGGGCACCACTTTCAATCAGGATGCCAGCGAGTTTCGGCTGGCCCTCGACCACGCGCCGATAGCCGACTGGCGCGGCACCTTCGGCGCCCAGTACATCGATGTCGACTTAAAGGCCGAAGGCGAGGAAGCCTTCATTCCACCCTCGACGACCGATAACCTGGGGCTATTCCTTTTCGAGGAACGTCCGATCGGCGCCGTCAACCTGCAGGTTGGCGTCCGGTACGAAAGCCAGAGCATTGACCCGGAGTCCGAGGTCGCGCTGCCCAACTACGACGATACCAGCTGGAACGGTTCTGCCGGCGCTGTCTGGGATTTTGCGCCGGAATACTCGGCGGCGTTCAACTACACCTACGCCCAGCGTCATCCGAGCGCCACGGAACTGTATGCCAACGGCACCCATGTCGCGCTGGCCCGCTTCGAAATCGGGGATTCGGCGCTGACGAAGGAGTCAACGAACACGGTGGATCTTGCCCTGCGCAAGTACGCCGGGGACGTGCAGTTCCTGGTCTCGGCCTTCTACAGCCAGTACGGCGACTTTATCTACGCCCAGCCGACGGGCGAGTTTGCCGGCGAGGAAGAGCCTTTTCCGATCGTGCAGTACGTGGCGCAGGATGCGGAGTTCTACGGCGCCGAGGCGGAGATCTCGTTTCCGTTGCTGGACGCGGACCTGAACAATCTCAGGCTCAGGCTTCTCACCGACTACGTCCGCGGCAAGCTGACGGACGGGGGTGGCAACCTGCCGCTGATACCCCCCTGGCGGGTTGGCGCTGCGCTCGACTACACACGGGGTGGCTGGCAGGCCGGTCTTGAGGTCTTCCGGTATGACAGCCAGGACAAGGTCGCCGAGAACGAGTTGACGACAGATGGCTACACGATGATCGGAGCCGACCTGGGCTACCGCCTGCCGACCCCGGTCGGATCGCTGCTCCTGTTCCTGCAGGGCTCCAATCTCGCGAACGAGGAAGCACGGCGCTCAACGTCGCCCGTCAAGGACTACGCGCCACTCCCCGGCGTGTCCCTCCTGGCGGGAGCGAAGATTGAGTTCTGACCGCGCGCTGCGTCAGAGATAGGCAAAGAGGAATATGAGCCCGCCGAGAAGGCCAAGCCGCTCCGGCCACTTCGGCGGGCTCAACGACGGGCTCTGCGTCGGCGCCCCATGCTCATGGCTGGCGACGCCGTGCAGGACCACATGGAAAATCGATCCGGCGACGAAGGCCTGGAACCAGGCGACGCCGGGGCCCTTCAACAGGGTCAGGGCCGAGTCGCCGATCAGGTAGCCCAGCACCGTCCCGCCAATCAGCAGCACGAGTACGGCGCCGGCCGCGGGCCTCCCGAATGCAGGCGCCAGCAGGAACCACAACGCAATGCCCTTCGGCATGTTGTGCAGGACGACGGCGAGGCCCTGCTGTTCCCCCAGAGAATGAGCACCGTGAATTCCGGAATCGGAGCCCAACAGGACCAGGCCATCGAGCATGCAGTGAGCAATCAGGCCCAGTGCTCCGAGTGCCAGGAACGCCAGGTGCTCCCGATGTGCGGCGTCGTGGAACAGGCGCTCGACGAGCAGCGGGAAGCCGAGTCCCAGTGCGGCGAAGACCCACGCGGCCGGCCCGCCGGTGGCCATCGCTTCGGGCAGGATGCCGAAGAGGAACAGGCCGGCGATGGTAATGAAGGCAAAGCCGTCCAGGAATGCGGTCGTCTTCCTGCCCAGCCTCCCGAGTTCGAACAGGAGGGGGCCGGACAACAGGGCGAGAATGGCGGCCAGCAGGAGCACGCTGGCAGTCTACGCGGAATCACCCCGGTTCCTGGTCCTGCTCCCGGATGCCAGGATTCACGTCAGCGAACCAGCGCGCCCGAACTCGATCCCGGTAGCGCATGAGGTTGCCGGAACCAAGCAGATAGCTCCGGAGCCCGGATTGGTGGGGAAACGCGGCAATCCCCTCGATCGAGGCAAAGGCAGTGGCGTCGTAGGTGCTCGGTCGCGAGCCGAACAGAAATTCCTGCTCCCCGAGCATCACCGCCAGTGCGACCAGATCCGCGATCCCCATCGCGGTGATCTCATCGGCGGAATGCCGCGTGGTGCCCTGGCTCCAGAGGCTCTTCCGGATGCCACGGCGAATGAGTGGCAGGGCCAGGCGGACCGGTGCGGGCATGCTCTGGCCGATGACCGGGCGATAGACCTGCCAGGCTGAATCCTCCCCCCAGCGTTGCCACGCCAGAATGAAGTACAACGCCTCCTCGAGCGTGCGCCGCAGGGTATGGCCCGTCGCCCGCTGCATTTCCGTGAGGTGCGCATCCAGTGCATTGCCCCGCCGCTGCTCAAGCTCTGCGATGATCAGCTGGGAGTCACCGACCAACCGGCCATCAATGCTGACATAGGGGATCTTGCCCTTCGGGGCCCGGCGAAAGTCCGCCGGCCGGGCCTCGTAAGCCCACCCCGCCATGCGCAGGTAAGTTTCGAGCTTGGTGCCGAAGGGGCTTAGGTTTGGCATTCCCCAGGGTCTGCCGGGAGGCATGTGGAGATAAATGACAGGCGAAGCGCCCTGGGTGTGGCCGGAGCCAGGTTTGGCTTCTTGTCGCATTTAAGCTCCGCGTTCCGTGGCCGGCTACTAGCTGCCGATATCTACAATCTGATTCAGCGTTTCACAGGCCAGCGCATACGGCCCCTCTGGCACCTTCTTCCACGGGTGCGGCTTGGCATTTCTCGCCCGCCAATCGCATGACTTAGGCTGGTGGCCCAGAATGTAACCGGCCGCGCCTTTGGGACCATTAAACTTCACGGCGAAGGGGTTGGTCTCGTTGAACTTCGCCGTCGTCATTGGCAAGCCAATCACGATTCCCGTCCGTTCGTTGAACTCCTTTGGGGAAAGCACCACCAGCGGATGTATGTCCTTCATCTCCCGACCCGCCTGCGGGTTGCAGTTGATCCAGATCATGTCCCGGCGGTCAGGACACCAGGGCTTGCGCACCGCCATCAGAACGCTTCTTTCCCAATTCGCCCCGTGGCCATCGCTTCGCCCCCGTGTCGAACTG